>JBKJZF010000119.1:0-3748 GCA_046715315.1 Solirubrobacterales bacterium
CCGCTACCGGCCGCTACCGCCTCGGCAGGGCTCCCTGCGAAGTCCCTGCATTTGCTCTTCGCGGTTGTTCGCGCCGCTTCGCGCTCTGCGACCGGGCAAAGCCGCATCCGTTCGCGGTTGTTCGCACTCACGCCTTCCCGTGGCAGAAATGCCCCGAGCAGGATTCGAACCTGCGGCCTACTCCTTAGGAGGGAGTCGCTCTATCCAGCTGAGCTATCGGGGCTTTGGCTCTACAACGGGTTTTCCGTGCTCTGGCCCTGGTTGGGTGTCCGTGCTCAATGGCACGTCCATGGCACTCACGCAAAGGCCACTCTCTTGAGCAGAGGTCATCGTATCGCCGACCCGGGCTCGAATTGGCATCTAGCTGCTGGCGGTCGATCGCGTTGTCGACGCTTCTCGAGGGTTTAGGCGCACTTCGCCTCCAGCACCCCGGATTCGACCTGATCGGTCATGTGCCGGTGGTCAGCAGCCTGCGACGGATCGCGCCCGCTCTGCCAATGCACATGGCGCGAAATGGTGCCAGATCGTCGCGATCGAACCAGGCGGGCTCGTCCACCCGGCGCAGGGTGCCAGCCCAGCGGCGGAGGGAGAGCCCTCCCTCCCGCCACAAATCGACGGCGCCCGCGACGTCGTAGTCCTCCACCCACCAGACGCGTCCCTCGGCGGGAACGTCGCGCGGCACCGGCTGCCCCGTGAGGTCGAGATACATTGCCTGCACCACGTCGAGGCCGCCGCGGCCGACGCACTGGCGGAAGTTCGCGCCCACGCGCGGGTGGGCGTCCAGCAGCTTGTAGCGCCCCTCGCGCGCGTCGTAGCGATACCCGCAGTCGAACACGCCGCGATACCCCAGCGCCTTCACGAAGCGTGCGGTCACGGCCTCCATCTCGGGATTGGACCGCACGTCGCCAAAGCACGTGGTGCCGGTGTGGATCGGGTACTGGCGCAGTTTCGTGCCGCCCGCACCGAAGACAAGCTCGCAGTCGCCGTCGAAATAGCCGGTGAACACCCAGACGGACGCCGAGGTCCCCGGAATGTACTCCTGGAGCATAACGTTCGGCGCCGCGGGCTCCTCGAAGCGGTCGTATGCATCCAGCGCCTCGGGCGCATCGCGAGCGAGGAACATCGGGATGCCGTTGCGCCGCTGAAAGCGCACCTTGTCGATCGGCTTTAGGACGAGCGGGAAGACGGCCCGCTCGATCGCCTCGCGCGCCTCATCACGATTCTGCGGAAACGCGGTGCTGGGGGCGGGGACGTCATGTTCCAGGCAGAGGTCGTAGAGCCCCCGCTTGCTGTAGAGCCGCTGCGTCAGTCCTGGCGGCTGTCGGGGAAAGGTGAATACTTCGCGCAGGGCCTGCTGGTTGTCGGCTACGAAGCCCTGGGCCGTGTCGTCCGCGGCCACCAGCACCGGAGGCCCGCCGATCCGCCGTCCGGCGTCGAGGACGAACTCGAGGGAGTCGGCGTTGGGCGCGGTGTCGAGGCTCCACTCCAGGACCTCTCGGAGATAGCGCGAACGCGCGCAGGGCACGCCCGGGTCGTCGTGGAGCGCATGCACTGCCACCCCCATCCGTCCGAGCGTGCGCACCACGCCGATCCCGCCGTGGTAGTAGAGCTTGAGCACGAGAGCGGGGACAGGGACCACGCTCATCTGGGCACCTGCCGCAGCTCACCCTCATCGAAGCTAAAGACGCCATCCACGTCGTCGATGTGGGTGAGCACGAACTCGAGATCCTCGAGCTGGCCGGTTCGCCGCAGGTACTCGGCGCTCCGGCCACCTGCGCATACCTCGGCCGGCGCGTCCCGCCACCGCTCGACAACCTCCAGGGTCCTCCCGTGGCCCGCGCGGTAGCCCACGTCCACCAGGCCGGCGGCGATCCGCGCGCAGCCGAGCTGGTCCTCCTCGCGGAACTCTCCCTTGCTGCCGGCGCCGATCACCGCGACCCGCGGATGGTGCGCGGCGAGGTGGACGACCTGCGCGGTCACGTTGCGAAGGGACGCGGCGTAGACGGCTCCTGCGGAGGCCGCCTCGTAGAACAACCTGGTTCCGGAGCTGGAGAGCAGGACCGCCGGGCGCTCGAGGTCGTCGCGAGCCTCCATCGCGCTGGGGCTGTTCTGGACGTCAAAGCCCTCGGGGAGGTGGCCACCGAGCTCGCCGACGAGCAACGGATCCTCGAGCCGTGCCGCCACCGCCCGTGCCGCCTCCAGCGATGGCACGGGCAGGCAGCGACGGCCGCTCCACACGATGCTTACGGCCGTCGTGGTGGCTCGCATGACGTCGACGGCGACGACGGCCCACTCGTCTCCGTAGGCGCCCGCGGACTCAGGGAGGGCGTCTATGACGACCGAGCGTGCAGGTATCAGAGCGGTTCCTCAACGACGTCCACGAACCGCAGCAACGGCTTGTCGAAGGCGTCGGCATGCAAGCCTCGGCGGTAGATCTCCACCCGCAGGAGCTCCTCTAGCCGAACGTTGGAGAGCTGGATGCTCGGTCCGAAGTGGTCGAGCAGCGCGAACTGGCTGGCCTTTTGGGGGGCCTCGAAGAGCAGTGCGTCGAAGCCAAAGGCGTCCACGAAGCGCTCGGCGGCGGCGGCGGCGAAGTTGCCGGCGGAGTCGAAGATCCCCACGTCGACCGCGCTCTCCCGCGCTTCGATTACCAGGAGGTGCGTACCGGCCTCACGCCAGCGGCGGCCCTCCTCGACGAGGGCGTCGACCCTGTCGGGGGTGAAGGCGCCACTGTGCTTGCCGCCGAGCTCGACGTCGAGCCCCAGCCCCCGCTCGGCCGTCATCCGCACGATCTCCTCGGGAGAGAGGTTCGGCTCAGTGAAACCGCGCGCGCACTCCACGCGTGTCGCGCCGAGCGAGGCGCATAGGTCGAGGTACTCGGGCAGCAACTCCTGGTGGACGGCGACCTCGAACGGCGTCCCGCCCGTTACCGAGGGCACGCCGTACTCGCGTGCCGCGGAGAACTTGCGACGCGTCGATTCCTCGTCGGCGACCAGCCAGCCTGCAGTCGAGATCTTCAACGACGTCATCAGGTGGCCGCTCTGGCGCAGGTGGCTGACCACCGATTCCGGGTCGTATCCAGGGTCAAGCGGGCACGTCCGGGGCGGGATCCGCCTCACGCCCAGGAGGTCGATGAACTCGGCTGTCGTCAAGCCGACGATCGGGCGAAGGATAACGGAGGAACGAGACGAGGGCTATCGCCGATTTCTCCGCTCAACGTGTCACAACGGTGTGGCGCTTAGACGCGAATGCGAACAGCAGGTCACCCTTCTTTCTCCTCCAGGGGAAGGAGAGGGCTTTGATGGCAAGCGCTCTCTGTCCGGCGGAGAGGTGCCGCCTGAGGCCGACGTGGGTGAAGAAGAGAAGCTCGTACGAAAAGCCTGTCCCGGCGAGAAGGCGCTCCACCTCGGCAGCCGGTCTGTGCACCTCGTGGCCGCTTGGGAACGGGCGCGGGCCGGCCCTCACTGTCTTGGCAAACCTCGTGCGTACGAGCCTCCATAGCGACCGAAGTATCCGCCCGGCCGCCGTGCTGTCCGGGATCGTGTCGGAGAGGTAGAAGAAGCCTCCCGGCTTGAGCACACGATCCACTTCGGCGAGCACTGTGGCGGGATCGGAGATGTGATGCAGGACGCGCTGGCACGTCACCCCGTCGAAGCGATCGCTCTCGAATGGAAGATCGCCGATATCGCCGACGTGGAAGGTGATGCGCTCGGCGAGTCCCGCTCGCTCGGCCTTGTCCTTCGCGACC
>JBKJZF010000120.1:0-3044 GCA_046715315.1 Solirubrobacterales bacterium
CGAGGAAGTAGCCACCCGGTCCGGCTGCCGCGGACGAGCCGCCGGCCGTCAGCCCCACGGCGCACAGCCCGAGTACAAGCACCGCCGCGAGCCCGGCACGCGCACGAGCTCCTGCCCTGCTGATCACGGTCCCACCCGTCATCGGAACGAGGTTAGCGCGCCCTGGGGCGCGGGGATCGGGTCCGTCGCCGCCGATCGGCTATTCGTCCGCGTCCAGACGGTAGACCGGCCCCTCGAGCGAGGTGGCGTAGATGCGCCCTTCGGCGTCCTCCCCGAAGGAGCTCAGCGCAGGCACCTGTGGCCCCAGCGCGGTGTCGTCCTCGGCTGGGCTCCCGGGGCGGGCGATGAAGCTGCGCAGCTCACCCAGACAGTAATCGCCGTACAGGTAGCGGCCGTAGAGGCTTCGCAGCGCGGGGTCGCGGACAACGTAACCGCCCGTGACCGCGCAGCCGCCCTCGTCCTGGCTGTATACGAGCACCGGCGGCACTTGTCCGGGAGCCTCTTGGTCCTCGTTGAAGCGGGCCTCCCCCTCGTACGCCGACCAGCCGAAGTTCGCGCCCTCCAGGTCCTTCCGGGCGACGCCGTCGATCTCCTCGAACTCGTACTGGCCGACGTCACCGATCCACAGGTCACCGGTCTTGCGATCGAACGAGAAGCGCCATGGGTTGCGCAGGCCGAGGGCGACGATCGTGGGCTCCCCGCCGTGCGAGCGGGGGTCGAGCCGCAGCAGCTTGCCAAGCAGGGTCGAGCGGTCCTGCGCGGTGCGATCCGGGTCCCCCTTCGATCCTCCGTCGCCGAGGCCGAAGTAGAGCTCCCCGTCCGGGCCGAAGAGGAGAAGGCCGCCGTTGTGGTTGTCGTATGGCTGATCGAGGGCGAGCACCTCCCTGGCGCTGTCGGGATCGGCGGCGTTGCCCGCGTCGGAGCGGCGGTACTCGACGACGCGCGTGTCGCCGTCGACGTTGGTGTAGGAGACGTAGAGAAGGCCCGAGCGCTCGTAGTCGGGAGCGAAGGCGATCGAGAGGAGCCCCTGCTCAGAGCCGCCGCTGACCTCGCCGGAGAGATCGAGGAAGACCTCGGGCTCGCCGGGGCCGCCGGGCAGGCGGATCACCCGTCCGGGCCGCTCGACGACGTAGAGGTCGCCGCTGGAGTCGTCGGGCTGAGTGATGTAGACGGGCTGGTCAAAGGACCCGATCTCGACGAGCCCGACCCCGCCGTCGCCGTCCCCGATCGCCGGCCGGGCGTTGTCGTCCGGCTCGGAGGCCGCGGTCGTCGTCGCCGTGGTCATCCCTGTCTGATCGCCGCTGCCGCAGCCCGCCACCGCCAGCGCCGCCAGCGCCGCCAGCGCCAAGGCCCGTGGTCCTGGTCTCGGACTCGCCACCCCGAGGACGGTACCGAGGCGGCTCAGCCGAGGCGGCTCAGTCGCCCTGGATGACCACTTTGCCGTCCTCGTCGACCGTGGCCTTGGGCGGCTTGGTCGAGATGGTGACGACGAACGAGCCCTCGACGCGGCTGCCGTCGACGGTCGTGGCCTTTGCCTGGCCGGTGAGGCCGGCGGAGATCTCGTAGTTGACGGTGAAGGTGCCGCCGCGGACCGGGGTCACGCGCCAGACGGCGTCGAGCTCGTCGCCGGGGGCCATCGGGCCGAAGGAGAAGGTGTTGGTCTGCGCCGCCTCGGCGCCCGCCGTCGGCGCCGCGTCGAGGTCTTGCGTGGTCATGCTCGGCTGCAGCAGCTTCGGGTAGTCCTGCTCGAGCACCCAGACGGGGCGCGAGGGGTTGGCGAGCCCGGCCTCATCCAGGCGAAGCGAGAACGAGCCGTCGGCCTCGCAGGAGTCGACGCAGATGGTCACCGCCAGGTCGGGGATCTGTTCGTCGCCGATGTTCTCCACCGCGAGCTCGAGGTCGCTGCGCTGGGCCAGGCGCTGGCGGGCCGGGAACTTGGCCGTGGCGACCTCCACCGGGAAATCCGCCCGGGGCTCGTCGACGTCCTGACGCTCGCCGCCGCCGCCGCACGCAGCAAAGCCGCCGACTGCGCCACCTAAGGCCAGGGCGATCGCGATCCGTGCCGTGGCGCCCTGGAGTCGCGAAGGGTGGACGCTTTTGCCTCTCTCCCCCAAGGCGCGGGGAACATACCACCGCACAGGGAGCGATCAGCCCAGCCCAGCCGCCGCCGACCCGGAAAGCCGGTCCCGATGACAGTTGCGGGTGGCGGCAGGGTGCGGCATCGAATATTCTTCGGCGCGAAGCCTCCGGCAGGGTCTCGGAGGCAGGAGGAGACATGGTCAGAGCTGTAGCCGATAGGGCGTTCCTTCCGGCCAAATCGATGTTCGAGGAGGTCGGGAACATGATGATCCTGACCGGCAAGACCCTGACGGCCATCGTCCGGCCCCCGTATCCCTACGGCGGCGAGTTCATCGGTCAGTTCCTCTTCGCCCTCCAGCTCTGCTGGTTCCCGATGATGATCTCGACGATCGCCTTCGGGTTCGGGGCCCCCGGCCTGCAGGCCGCGAACTTCCTCTCGCTGTTCGGCGCCCTCGACCGCCTCGGCGGCTTCTTCATCCTCGCCTCGGTCCGCGAGTTCGCGCCGTTCGTGACCGCCGTGGTCGTCGCCGGCGTCGCCGGCACCGCGATCACCGCCGACCTCGGCGCCCGCAAGATCCGCGAGGAGCTCGACGCCCTGCAGGTGCTCGGCGTCGACCCGATCAAGAACCTAGTGGTCCCGCGCTTCCTGGCGCTGATGCTGATCACCGGGCTGATGGACATCTACGCGCTGCTGTTCGGGATCACCGGCGGGATCTTCGCCGAGCTCGCCTACGGCCAGCCGCTGGGCGGGTTCTTCGCGACGCTCTTCAACAACGCCTCGGTCACCGACCTCTGGGGATCGATCCTCAAGTGCACGATGTTCGGCGCGATCATCGCCGTCGTCTGCTCCTACAAAGGGATGAATGCGTCCGGAGGCGCCGAGGGGGTGGGCCGCGCCGTCAACGAAGCGGTCGTGATCGCCTTCCTCGGGGTGTTCGCCTTCAACTACGTGTTCACGCAAACGC
>JBKJZF010000121.1:0-3828 GCA_046715315.1 Solirubrobacterales bacterium
GCGTGGACCGAAACCGCCTGGCGGGGCCTCGCGCGGATCGCCGCGTACATCGCCGAGGACTCCCCGGGCTACTTCGAATGGTCACTTTCGCTTCGCGCGGAGGGTGTTGCACAAAGGGTCGTCGCGAGAGCCACTGTTGCACCCGCTCGGCCGGAGTTGAGCCTCTCACTTCGTGGCTTTCGAGCTGCCGACCCTCCAGACGAGCGTCACCCCGGCTCAAATCTAAGAAAGCGTTAGACGGGCCCTCAGGACCCCGATTTTGGTTTGTGCGACAGCCTCCGCGAGAAGCAGCAGCGAGGTCGCACGCCACCTAGCCGCGCCGTGCTCCGTTCCCCTGCTCTACGGGAGCGGCGGTAGGGTGGGAGAGCAAACGACGACCCAGGAGGGTGCTGATGCCCAAGTTCCTATTCGAGGCCTCGTACACGCTGGACGGCATCAAGGGAGTCCAAAGCGCGGGCGGGACCAGGAGACGTGACGCGGTGGCTCAGGTCGCTGAGAGCGTTGGGGGAAAAGTCGAGAGCTTCTATTTCGCCTTTGGCGACCGTGATGCCTACGTGATCCTCGACCTTCCCGACAACGAGAGCGCCGCGGCCGTCGCGCTCACCGTCAACGCGGCTGGCGGAGCGACGGTGAGGACCGTGGTGCTGCTGACGCCGGATGAGGTCGACGCGGCCGCGAAGCGCTCGGTCGACTACCGGCCGCCCGGAGCCTGACGAGCGCGGGCACAAACGGGGGTGCCCCCGGGCCGCTCCCGCAATGCACGACGACCGGACGTGACGTCCCGACCCCGCGTCGCGGATCCGCGCTTCCGCTCTGCGCGATCAGCGAGAGAGCGCGGGTAGTCACGACCGGGCAGCAGCTGGAAGCCGGCCGTCTCGGGTCGACGACACCATTGCGCACGTTGAAGGACCGCGACCACGCTCGGCGCCGTAGATTCAGTGAATGGGGCCGTTGTGATTCGCAGGTCGACGCCGGCAGCTGCAGCACTCACGTTCGTCGCGATCGTGGGCGGCGGCGCTTGCGATCGAGAGCAATCCGACCTCCCGGTCCAGCGGGAGGCCAGCACCCGAGCTGGCACGTGGACCCTTGCGCCGCGAGTACCGAAGGGCGTCGCGGGCTACCAGGGGACCTCGGCGTTCGCCGTCGACGGCAAAGTTGTCGTCGTCGCCGAGGTGGACTATGACCAAGCCACGGTCAAGGTCATCAGCTACGACTCGGCAGATGAGCGCTGGACCATCGGGACGGACTCCCGCATTTGGTGGCGGGTCGGCGCCGCGGTCGTGGCCACGGACGACGACATCATTCTCCACGGCGGGTGCTGCGGCCCGGCAGGCTCGGGCAGCCGAGCCACGGGCTTTGCCTACGACGTGAGGCGGGATCGCTGGCGCACAATCGACGACGGACCCCTCGGCGACCGCGCTGGCCACACCGGGGTCTGGACCGGGCGCGAGGTGATCTTCTGGGGCAGCTCTAACGCGGCATCTCAGAATGACGGCGCTGCGTATGACCCCGAGGCAGACACGTGGCACCTGATTGCCGGATCACCGCTCGAGCCAAGGCGGGATCACGTGTCGGTCTGGACCGGGGACGAAATGATCATCTGGGGTGGCATCACCGGTCGCGATCGCGTGCGTTTCGCGCGCGACGGCGCGGCGTACGACCCCGACGCTGATCGCTGGAGGCCGATCGCGCCGGCACCGATCCCGCCCCAGGCTGTCGCGGAACCGGGGCCCAACGTGACGGAAGCGGTTTGGACCGGCCGTGAGATGCTCGTCTGGAACGGCCTACGTGGCGCAGCCTACGACCCGGCCGCCGACTATTGGCGCCGGATCGGGCGGCCGCCGTCGCCACCGAGGGACCCAACTGGCACCGACAGCGCCGTCTGGACGGGCGAGGAGCTGGTCGTCTGGGGCGGAGTTCGGGATGGGGTGCAGTTCCTGGAAACCGGCGCTGCCTTCGATCCGAAATCGAGCCAGTGGCGGCTGCTTCCGGAGTCGCCGCTCAAGGGTCGCGATCGGCACGCGTCCGCCTGGACCGGCGACGCGATGCTGATCTGGGGCGGATGCTGTCAGGGCACTCGCTACTTCAACAACGGCGCTTTCTTCCGTCCGGGATAGTGCAGGCCGGGAGCCGGCTGTCGCGACATCGTGGTCAGGCGGACGATCGGGCTGGACTCCCGGCTTCCGCTTCGCGCGAGTACCAGCCACGCGGCTGGGCCTACGCGGAATGCAAGCGCGGTTTACGCGACCTCGCGGTCACTCTGGACCGCGGATGACCGCAAAGGTGCCCAGTCCCAAGGCGAGCAGCCGACCATCCTCGTGGCGGACCTCGCTTTGGAGGAGGGCGACTCCAGCAGTCTTGCGGTGGAGCGCGGTTCGGCAGATGATCCGTCCCCCCTCGACACTGCCCACGTAGTTAAGGGAGAGGCTCACCGTGACCACAGTCTCGTCGGCTTCCTTGACCTCCCAGAGAGCGCGCCCCATGCCGTAGTCCACCAGCGCGTAGGTCACGACGCCGGAGAGCACACCCGCGGGGTTGATGTGCCGGGGGGCGACCTCGAGCTCGGTGGTCCCGGCGTCGACGAAGCGCAGGCCGAGGAAGTCGCACAGCTCGTCCATTTGGACTGCTGACTCTATTCCGCCAACTCAAGCGCGAGCGTCTCCCAAACGTGGACCGAGCATCGCCTTCTCCCCCGTAGTCAGCTCACCACGCGCCTTTCCCGGCTGGCTGCTCCTCTGCGCGAGCAGGAGGCACCGCCGCCACTCGACAAGGGGAAGCGAAAGCTCCGATCGGCCCCCGAGCCGCAGCCATGCATGCGGACGACAGCGCCACCAACGGCGAGGCGTGGCTCGCGGGGGCGGGGCCGCGATAGGGTCGGTCGACTCCTGACCACTCACGGGGAGGTTCTCGATGGCACACATGGGCGGCAGCGCCAGCGCAGAGATCGACGCGCCACTGGACGAGGTGTGGGCCGTGGTCGGGGACGTGCTCACGGCGCCGGAGTGGCAGGGCGGCCTGGTGTCGATGTCGGCGCTGGAGCGCGACGCCGCCGGGCGCCCGACGCTGGTGGAGACCGAGAACGACATCAAGGTCAGGCACGTCAAGACGCAGGTGCGGTTCCGCTACGAGGCTCCCACGCGCCTCGCCTGGACGCAGGAGAAGGGTGATCTCAAATCGGTGCAGGGTTCCTGGACGCTGGAGGATCTCGGGCAGGGGCGAACGCGTGCGACCTACGCGCTGGACAGCGACCCCGGACGGGTGCTCGGGATGCTGATCCGCGGGCCGATCGAAGGCGCGATCCGGTCGATGCTGGTAAACGCCCGCCCGGGCGAGCTGAAGGCGCGCGTCGAGAGCGCGTGACTCAGAGCCGCCTGGCGAAGCGGGACTCGAAGCCGAGCTCGAGCCTATCGGCGTGAGGCGCGCCTCCCGTTACGGGATGCGAGAACATCGGTGCTAAGAGGGCACGCGCGAGCACCCTTGGCCCTTGGCGAATCTGCATCGACGTAGCT
Source organism: Solirubrobacterales bacterium (assembly GCA_046715315.1). Classification (GTDB taxonomy): domain Bacteria; phylum Actinomycetota; class Thermoleophilia; order Solirubrobacterales; family 70-9; genus JBDTSW01. Next base: position 3,510 of record JBKJZF010000121.1, read on the forward strand.
GACCCAGCTGCCGGTGTTGATGACTGACGAGCACGCGAAGCTCTTCCTCAACCGCGGGCGCCGCAGCGGCATCGAGGACGACGACATCCGCTGGGCGCTGGTCCACCGATCACGCCGAGCAGGCGCTCGACCGCCTCGACGGCACCAAGCTGAAGGGCAAGCAGGTGCGCGTGGAGTACGCGAAGGGCTACTAGCGGGCAAAGCGCGTTGCGGTGGTACGGTAAACCCGAATCCAGCTACGAACGGAGAGAACCTTGAGGAAGCTGATACCGACCGTCCTGGCGATCGCCGCCTGCGGCGGTCTGGTCCTGACCGGCAC
>JBKJZF010000122.1:0-8616 GCA_046715315.1 Solirubrobacterales bacterium
GAGCAGGATCGGACGGTCCTCGGCCCGCGCCAACGCCAGCGCCTCCTCACCCCACGGGTACCAGTCGACGGGGTTGTCGCGGTGCTGGAGGAGGTAGGGGCTGGTCTCCTGGGCGAGGCGGTTCGCCATCGGCCCCTTAGTCGCCCCGCATCGCCTTGGCGGCCTCGCCGAGGGCGGCCAGGGCCGCCGCCATATCGGCGCCGGTCTCCTCCTGGTAGCGCTTGAGCGCCTCGCGGGGCTTTCCCTCGGCGATCAGCCGGCGGACCTCGTCGGAGACCGCGGGCGCCGTGCGCGCCTCGGCCTCCATGTCGATCTCGTCGCCCACCGTGAGCTGGGCTGCGCTCAGCCGCCGGTGACGTCGCGGGCGAACGTCTCGAACGCCGTCAGGTAGCGCTCGACGTCCTCGTCGGAGTGGGCGACGGACAGCGTCCACTCCTCCTCGACGCCCGGCGTCATGAAGATGCCGTGGTTCATGTGGTAAAGCCAGCCCAGGGTGGCGAGCTCGGCGTCGACCTTGCTCAGGTAGTCGCGGTACTCGCGCAGGGGCTCCAAAGAGAAGATCACGCAGCCCTTGGCGCCCATGCCCTCGGTGTAGGCGGGCAGGCCATAGCGCTCGATCACCTCGGCGCAGGCGGCCTTCAGCTTCTCGTTGGTGGCCTCGAGCTTGTCGTAGGCCTGGTCCACCAGGACCTCGGTCAGGGTCGCCTGCGAGGCAGCCATCACCAGCGGGTTGCCGTTGAAGGTCCCGTACTGGTGCACGCGGCCGCTGCTGACGAGCTCGGCGATCTCGGCGTTCATGCCGATCGCGCCGCCCGGGTAGCCACCGCAGATGGCCTTGGCGAGGGTGACCATGTCGGCCTGGACGCCGAAGCGCTGGGTGGCGCCGCCGTAGCCGATCGTCGCCCCCGTCTTCACCTCGTCGAAGATCAGCTTCACCCCGTGCTGGGTGCAGAGCTCGCGCACCCGTTCGAGGTAGCCCTCGACCGGCGGGATGATGTTGATGTTCATCATCGCCGGCTCCATGATCAGCCCGGCGACCTGGCCGTCGAGCTTGGTGAGCACGCTCTCGAGCGCGTCGGCGTCGTTGAAGGGCACAGCCCTGGTGAGGTCGGTGACGGCCTGGGGGTAGCCCTCGCCCTCGGCGACCGAGCGGGGATCGTCACGCTCGCCGAGCTTCTCCAGGTCCGGATACACCGAGACCATCACCGCGTCGTGATGGCCGTGGTAGGAGCCCTCGATCTTGAGGATCACGTCGCGGCCGGTGGCTCCGCGCGCCAGGTGCACCGCGTCCATGGTGGACTCCGTGCCGGAGTTGGTGAAGCGCCACTGAGGAAGCTTGAAGCGCTTGACCAGCTCCTCGGCGACGATGATCGAGCCGTCGGTGGGGGCGGCGAAGTGCGTGCCCTGGTCGATGCGGGCCTTGACCGCCTGGCCGACGGTCGGGTTGGCGTGGCCGATGCACATCACGCCGAAGCCGTTGTGGAAGTCGGTGTACTCGTTACCGTCGACGTCGCGGACGCGCGAGCCGACGCCGCCCTCGATGTAGACGGGCCACGGGTCGTTCTCCTGGAACGATGACGGTACGCCGCCGGGCATCACCTTGACGGCGCGCTCGTAGCGCTGCTTCGACTGCGGCGTGCGCTCGGCCAGCTTCGCCAGCTCGCGGTCGGTCAGCTCCTTGATCCGTCCACGCTCGATCGTGCCAGCTACCCCGGTGGTGGTCGTCTCAACGGTCATCGGTACTCCCCAGTGATGCGATTTGCGGCTGAAATCCGGCGGCGCCGGCAGTCCCCGGAGCGTAGCGGCCCGAACGGGACAATCGTATACTTGTAGCCGCAAGCACCATGAGGCTCGAGGGCATCCACCACATCACGGCGATCACCGGCGACGCGCAGAGCAACGTCGATTTCTACGCCGGCACGATGGGCCTGCGGATGGTCAAGAAGACCGTCAACCAGGACGAGCCCAGCGTCTACCACCTCTTCTACGCCGACGAGGAGGGAAGCCCCGGTGCGGACCTCACCTTCTTCGAGTTCCGCGGGGTCCCGCCCGGCTGCGCCGGCGCCGGGATGCTGCACACGATCGTCTGGCGCGTCGGCTCGGACGAGGCCCTCGGCTTCTGGGAGCGCCGCCTCGCCGGGGCCGGAACGGAGACCGAGCGCTCCGGCTCCTCGCTGCGGTTCTCCGATCCCGAGGGGCTCACCCACGAGCTGCGGGTGGTCGACACCCCGGACCCGCCGCTGATCGCTGACCATCCCGAGGTCCCGGCGGAGATGGCCCTTCAGGGCTTCCACGCGGCCCGGGCCTACGCGGGCGAGCCCGAGCGCAGCGAGGGCATCCTCGTCGAAGCGCTCGGCTTCGAGCGAAGCGACGACGGCTTCCAGGCACGCGGCAGCGAGCGAGGCGGCCTCTGGTCCTACGACCCGCCTCCCGGTGAGCGGGCGCTGCAGGGCGCCGGCACGGTCCACCACATCGCCTGGGCCTCGTCCATGGACGACCACGAGGCCTGGCGCACCCGCGTGGTCGAGGCGGGCGGCCGTCCCACGCCGGTGATCGATCGCTTCTGGTTTCGCTCGATCTACTTCCGCGAGCCCAGCGGCGTGCTCTTCGAGATCGCCACGATCGGCCCCGGCTTCGCCGTGGATGAGGATCCCGAGCACCTCGGCGAGGAGCTGATCCTGCCGCCGTTCCTCGAGGACCGGCGGGCCGAGATCGAGGCGGCCCTGGTGCCGATCTCCAACCCGCGCCAGGCCCCGACCGAGGAGCTCGCCGAGGGCTGATCCGTCCGCAGCGTATGCGAACATGTGTTCGTGCGCTGGAGTAGCCTGGAAGAGGGAAGGAAGCGGCAGCCGAGCCTGCCGGGAAGCAGCGATCCGGTCGTGCGCACTTTCGACGCACCCGAGGCGCTCGGCATCCGCTTCCACGAGGTCCACGCGCGGTCGGCGATCAACGGAGTGCCCAAGCGCTCGCGGATGCCGTTCCGCTGGACCATCAATCCCTACCGGGGCTGCACCCATGCGTGCTCCTTACCTATTGCTTCGCTCGTCCCACCCACACCTACCTTGACCTCAACGCCCGCGAGGACTTCGAGCGCGAGATAGTCGTCAAGGTCAACGCGCCCGAGCTGGTCCGCGCCGAGCTGGGGCGGCGGAGGTGGGGCGGCGACCACGTCGCCCTGGGGACGAACACCGATCCGTACCAGTGGGTCGAGGGGCGCTACCGGCTGACCCGGGGGATCTGGGAGGCGATGCGCGACTTCGCCAACCCCTGCTCGGTGTTGACGAAGTCGCCGCTGCTGCTGCGAGACATCGACCTGTTCCGAGAGCTGACGGAGCGAACCGAGTTCGTCGCCAACCTCTCGGTGCCGACCCTCGACGAGAAGGCCTGGCGGGCGACCGAGCCGCACACGCCCCATCCGCGCAAGCGCCTGGAGGCGGCCGCCGAGCTGGCTCGCAACGGGATCACGACCGGCATCCTGATCGCGCCGCTGATGCCCGGGATCAACGACTCGCCCGAGCAGGTCGAGGAGATCCTCGAGCTCGCGGGCGAGTCGGGGGCGCGCGTGCTGGGGGGCTTGGGCCTTCACCTGCGGGGGGAGCTGCGCGAGATCTGGTTCGACTGGCTGCGCCAGTACCGCCCGGATCTCGTCGCCCGTTACGAGCGCCTCTATTCGCGCGGCGCATACTTGCCGAAGGCCGAGGCCCGGCGCCTCAGCGCCCTCGCCCGCTCCGGCCGCGGGCGGCGGGCCGAGCGCGGCTCGAAGGCCGAGGCGTCCGGGAGCGCGGGAGCCCGGCCCGGCGAGGGACGGCAGCCCACCCTCTTCTGAGCTCTTCAGGGTGGTCTCGTATCCTGCCCGCCTTGCCCGGCAGGGACCTCAGAGGGCGGCCAGCGCTGCGCATCACCGCGGCGGTGGCGATCGCCGTCTTCGGGGCGGTGGCGAGTGTCGATGCCTCGCCGGCGCCGATCGACCCGCCGAAATGCGATCCCAAGGCCGTGACGATCGAGGGCACCGACGCCGCCGACGAGCTGCGTGGGACGCGGGCAGACGATGTCATCGACGCCGGCGGTGGCGATGATGTGATCGAGGGCCTGGGCGGCGACGACCTGATCTGCGGCGGCAACGGCGCGGATGTCCTCTTGGGCGGCGAGGGCGACGACCGCCTCGCCGGCGGGACGGCCTCCGACGAGATCGACGGTGGCGCGGGCGACGACAGCCTGTTCGGCGGGGTCGGCCGCGACTTCATCGCCGGCAGCAGCGGCCAGGACTACGCCAACGGCGGCCCCGACGACGACGACATCACCGGCGCCGAGGGCGCCGACGAGCTGATCGGCCTCGACGGCGACGACTTCATCGTCGGCGAGCTCGGCAGCGATCAGCTCAACGGCTTCGACGGCTACGACTTCCTGGTCGCCGGGGCAGGGGACGACCGCGCCTCGGGCGAGCTTGGACCCGACATCGTCGACGTCGGCTCGAGCTTCGACACGGCCTTCGGGGGCAAGCAGGACGACGTCCTCTTCGGCGGCACCGACGAGGACGAGATGACCTCGGGGCCGGGGGACGACGTCCAGATCGGTGGCGGCGGCGACGACACCATGCGCGGCCTCGGGGGCGCCGACCTGCTGTTCGGTGGCGGCCGGCTCGACGTTCTCTTCGGCGGCGCGGGCGACGACCTGCTCTCGGGCGGCAGCGAGGTGGACGAGCTCTACGGCGAGACGGGCATGGACATGCTCTACGGCAACACCCAGCCGGATCGGCTCGATGGTGGCCCCGGGGAGGACCTCTGCGACGGCGGCGCCAGCGATGCGGGGCGCACCAGCGCCGGCGGCGAGGACCGCGCCCGCGCCTGCGAGGACGTGAAGGGGGTGCCGTGAGCCCGCGTTCGCTCGCCGGCCTCGGCCTCGCCGCGCTCGTTCTCGCGCTGGCGGGCTGCGACGACGGCGAGAAGCCGCCGGCGGAGACCGCCCCCGGCGAGACCACCGCTGCCGCCGCCGAGTCGGGCGCGAAATGCGACGGGCGCGAGGTGACGATCGACGCCACCGACGGCGATGACGTGATCGAGGGGCCCAAGGAGCGTGACGTGATCGCCGCCGGTGGCGGCGACGACAGGATCGAGACGCTCGGGGGCGCCGACGTCATCTGCGGCGGCGCGGGCGACGACGTCCTGCTGGGGGGCATCGGGCCCGGCGACAAGATCTACGGCGACGAGGGCGATGACATCGTCGGCGGCGGGGATGGCGGCGACCGGGTATTCGGCGGGCCCGGCGACGACGTGATCGCCGGCGAGGACGGCCGCGATCACCTCTTCGGCGGTCCCGGCGACGACCGCATCACCGGCAACTTCTCCGGCGACGACCTTGAAGGCGGGCCCGGCGACGATCTGATCGCCGGCGACGAGGGCGACGACGAGATCGACGGCGGCGAGGACGACGATCGCCTCAGCGCCGGCGACGGGCCCGACGAAGTTCGCGGCGGTGAGGGCGACGACTCGCTCTTCGGCGGCTCCGACGGCGACACCATGCGCGGCGACGACGGTGACGACCGCTTGTTCGGCGAGACCGGGGTCGACAGGCTGGTCGGGGACCTGGGGCTCGACCGCCTCTTCGGGGGCCAGGGACGCGACCGCTGCGACCCGGGAGACCAGCCGGGCGACCTCAGCCTCGAGTGCTGAGACCTACGGCGCCGCTTCGCGGAGGCGGACGCCGCGGAGCCCGGTAGCGGCGACCAGGGCCGCCAACAGCGCACAGCCGACAGCCACCCAGAAGGCGGCCCCGTAGCCGCCGAGCGAGGCTGCGACCCCGACCAGCGCCGAGCCGAGGCCGACCCCGATGTCGAAGAACGCCGTGAAGGTGCCCAGCGCCACCCCCCGCCGCTCCTCGGGCACGCGCTCGAGGGCGATCAGCGCCAGTGACGGGTACAGGGTCGAGTAGGCGCCGCCCATCACCATCGCGCCGACGATCGCCATCGCCGGCGTCGAGGCGGCGGCGATCAGCGCCAGGCCGGAGGCCTCGACAAGCGTCGCCCCGATCGCGCACGGCACCGGCCCGACCCGGTCGGGCAGATCGCCACCGAGCAGGCGCACGAGCACGACCGTGGCCGCGAACGCCGCGAACGTCTCGGCGCCATGGCCGATGCCGCGCGCGTCCAACAACAGCACCAGGAAGGCCGAGATCGCGGCGAAGCCGACCACGCCGAGCGCCAGGATCGAGCCGGGTCGCAGCGACTCGCGCGCGATCAGGGGACCTCTCGACCGCGATCCTGCGGCGGGGGTGAATCGCTCCGGGATCCGCGAGGCGATCACGGCGCCGACGAGCGGCGCTCCCGCCGCGAAGGCCCAGACCAGCTCGAAGCTGGAGGCGTGCAGCAGCAGCTCCCCGATCGGCGGACCCAGGCTGAGGCCGCTCCAGATCGCCAGGCCGTAGAGGCCGATCAGGCGCCCGCGCCGGTCTGGGGGGGCGAGGTCGACGACCCAGGCCGAGCCCGCCGTGAACACCATCCCCTCGCCGGCGCCGAGGAAGAGCCGGGCGACGATCAGGCCAGGCACCCCCGCGGGCACGAAGTAGAGGATGCCGGCGAGCGCGCTCAGCAGCGCGCCGGCGATCACCGCGATCCGCCGCCCCCGTGCGTCGGCGAGGTGGCCTGCAAGGGGGCGGAACGCCAGCCCGGTGATGGCGAAGGCCCCGCTGACCACGCCGACTGCCAGATCGGTGCTGCCGATTGGCCCCTTGACGTAGCGGGGCAGGACGGGAAGGGTCGCGCCGACCGCCAGCAGCCCCAGCATCGTCACCACGAACACGCCCGCGAACGCGGCCATGGCGGGTCGCGCGTTCAATGGCCGCTGTCGGTGGAAGTAGGCAAGCGAGGAGAGGCCCAGGGGGGCGTGGGGACCAGAACCCTAGACGCAGATAGAGTCAGCGAAAAGCGGGAAAGGAGCACACATGGAGGCTGGAAGCGAGGCGAAGCCAAGCTCGGAGCTCGAGCGCGAGCTGGACGAGCTGCTCGACCAGGAGCGCTTCGAGCCGCCGCCGGAGTTCGCCGCCGCGGCCCGGGTCAAGGACGAGCCGCTTGCCGCCTCCGATCCGGTCGCCTACTGGGAGTCGAAGGCCGCCGACTTGGACTGGGTCCAGCCCTGGGAGACCGCGCTCGACGAATCCGACCCGCCCTTTTACAAGTGGTTCGTGGGGGGACGGCTGAACGCCTCCCACAACTGCCTCGACCGGCACGTCGCCAACGGGCTCGGCGACCGCGTCGCCTTCCATTGGCGAGGCGAGGAGGGGGAGGAGCGCGAGGTCACCTACGCCGACCTGCTGCGCGACACCAAGCGCCTCGCCAACGCCCTGCGCGAGCGTGGGATCGGCAAGGGGGACGTGGTTGGGATCTACCTGCCGATGATTCCCGAGGTCGCCGTGGCGATGCTCGCCTGCGCTCGCATCGGCGCCCCCCACAACGTCGTCTTCGGTGGCTTTGCGCCCGAGTCGGTGAAGGAGCGGATGCAGTTCTCTGAGGCGAAGGCTCTGATCACGACGGACGCCGCGCGGCGCAAGGGCAAGACGGCCGAGGTCAAGCCCGGCGTCGACGCCTTCCTCGACGAGGTTCCGTCGATCGAGACGGTCGTGGTCGTGCGCAACACCGGCGCCGAGGTCGAGATGAGGGAGGGCCGTGACATCTACTACGACGAGGCCCTCGAGGCCGCGGACGCGGAGTGTGAGCCGGAGGCGCTCGACGCCGAGCACCCGCTGTTCATCCTCTACACGTCCGGCTCGACCGCCAAGCCGAAGGGCATCCTGCACACCACCGGGGGCTATCTCACCGGCGTCGCCGCCACCACCAGCATGGTCTTCGACCTGCGTCTCGACTCCGACGTCTACTGGTGCTCGGCCGACGTCGGCTGGGTCACCGGCCACTCCTACATCGTCTATGGGCCGCTTCTCAACGGCGCCACCTCGGTGATGTACGAGGGGGCCCCCGACTATCCGGGCAAGGACATCTGGTGGGAGCTGTGCGAGCACTACGGGGTGACGATCTTCTACACCGCCCCGACCGCGATCCGGGCCTGCATGAAGTGGGGCGCCTCCCATCCGGCCAGGCACGATCTCTCGGCCCTGCGGCTGTTGGGGACGGTGGGCGAGCCGATCAACCCCAAGGCCTGGCTTTGGTACCGCAAGGTGATCGGCTCTGACCGCTGCCCGATCGTCGACACCTGGTGGCAGACCGAGACCGGCCACATCATGATCACCACGCTCCCCGGCGCCCAGGCGGCCAAGCCCGGGTCGGCGGGCAAGCCGCTGCCCGGGGTGGATGCCGCGGTCGTCGACGACGACGGCAACGAGCTCACCGACGGGCAGGGCGTGCTGGTGATCCGCAGGCCGTGGCCGGGGATGCTGCGCACGCTCTACAAGGAGCCCGAGCGCTTCATCGAGACGTACTTCGAGCGGTTCGGCAAGCAGACCTACCTGGTCGGCGACGCCGCCCGCAAGGACTCCGACGGCTACTTCTGGGTGATCGGGCGGATCGACGACGTGATCAACGTCTCCGGCCACCGGCTCTCGACCGCCGAGGGCGAGTCGGCGATCGTCTCGCACCCCAAGGTCGCCGAGGCCGCGGTGATCGGGCAGAGC
>JBKJZF010000123.1:0-3670 GCA_046715315.1 Solirubrobacterales bacterium
CCTGGCATACCTGTCCGCCCCCCGGACCGCCGCGTCGGCAACGACCCCCCCGTATGGCGCGCAGCCCGGGGGGGGGGCGCCCGCGGCCCCGCGCGAGGGCACCAGCGAAGCCCCGCCCCGGCCGCCCGCCCCGTAGCCCGTCCGCTACCATCGCCCGTCCAAGCTTGCCGAAGACCGTCGGCGGGGCCGTGATCACGCGGCCCGGAAGACCGGCGCAGGTGGGGGTGTGAAGCACGTCTTCCGAGCCCGCCCGCGCGGGCTCGAATAGTTCCGGCGGCTCGGCCCACCGAGAGAGCGTCGTGAACCCAGAGCAGAAAGCAGCAGCGGTCGAGCAGATCGCAGAGAGCCTGAAGGGTGCCGAGGCGGTCTTCGCGGTCGACTACCGCGGGATCAGCGTGCCCCAGGCGGCCGAGCTGCGCGGAAAGCTGGCCGAGGCCGACGCCGTCTTCAGCGTGGTCAAGAATCGCCTCGCCAAGCGCGCCGCCGAGCAGGCGGGCACCGAGGGGCTCGGCGACCTGCTCGTCGGGCCGACGGCATTGACGCTGATCAAGGGTGACCCCGCGACCGCGGCGAAGGCGATCGCGACCTTCGCCCGCGAGCACCACATCCTCACCTACAAGGGCGGGATCATGGACGGCGAAGCTCTCGACCCCGAGAGCTTCCAGGCGATCGCCCGGCTTCCCGGCCTCGACGTGCTCCACGGCCAGCTGGTCAGGCTCACGGCCAGCCCGCTCACCGGCCTGGTCGCCGGGATCAGCAACCTGATCTCCGGCCTCGGCCGCCAGCTCGCCCAGATCGCCGAGCAGAAGACTGAAGAGACTGCAAACGAGGAGGACTGACCATGGCAACCAAGGCCACAAGCACAGACGACTGGATCGAGGAGCTCAAGGGCATCTCGGTCCTCGAGCTGTCCGAGCGCATCAAGGCGCTGGAGGAGGAGTTCGGCGTCTCGGCGACGGCTGTCGCCGCCGCGGCCCCCGCCGCGGCTGGAGCCTGCGATGACGGCGCCGAAGAGGAGTCGAGCACCGTCGACGTCGTGCTCAACGCTCCCGGCGAGAGGAAGATCCAGGTGATCAAGGCCGTCCGCGCCGCGACCGCCCTGGGCCTGAAGGAGGCCAAGGCCCTCGTCGATGGCGCGCCCAACGCGATCAAGGAAGGGCTCGAGCGCGACGAGGGCGAGAAGCTCAAGGCCGAGCTCGAGGAGGCCGGCGGCGAGGTCGAGCTGAAGTAGGGTCAGGAAGAAAGATTTGCGCCCGGCGGGGGGCGTGTGTTATTTTATGCGGTCGCGCGCCGTCGGCCCCACATGCCCGCGCACCCGCGCCGTTCGCCCTTGTTCTTCGACCACCTGAGGAGTCGCCCAGTTGGCCAGAGTTCCCGCTGCCCCTGTCATCCGGAGGTCCTTTTCTCGCCTTCAGACGCCAGTTGAAGTTCCGCATCTGATCGATATTCAGCGCCGTTCCTTTGAGGCCCTCACGGACCCCAAGGGCGGGATGCTGCGTAACACGATCAATGACATCTCCCCGATCGAGGACTACACGGGGAATCTCGCGATCGTCTTTGCGGACTTCAAGTTCGACGAGCCCACGCACTCGGTCGCCGAGTGTCGCGAGAAGGACATCACCTACTCGCGGCCGCTGAACGTCAAGGTGGCGTTCCAGAACCGCGACACGGGCGAGATCCGCGAGCAGACGGTCTTCATGGGGGACTTCCCCTGGATGACCGACCGCGGCACCTTCATCATCAACGGCACCGAGCGCGTCGTCGTCACCCAGCTCGTCCGCTCCCCCGGCGCCTACGTGATGGAGCCGAAGGACCGCGAGAAGCAGGTCTTCATCGCCAACCTGATGCCGGCTCGCGGCTCCTGGCTGGAGCTGGAGATCGACAAGAAGGGCCGCGTCTACGCCCGCATCGACCGCAAGCGCAAGCTGCCGGTGACGGTGCTGCTGCGCGCGATGGGGTTCGTCACCGACGAGCAGATCCTCGAGCTCTTCGACGACTCGGTCTACATCCGTCACACGATCGCGGCCGACACCGAGCCCACCAAGACCGAGGAGGGGGCCCTGGTCGAGCTGTTCAAGAAGCAGCGTCCGGGCGAGCCGCCTTCGGTTGACGCCGCCAAGGCGCTGCTCGAGCAGCTCTTCTTCGATCCCAAGCGCTACGACCTCACCAGGGTCGGCCGCTACAAGCTCAACGCGCGCCTCGACCTCGACGTCGACCTCGACACCCGCGTGCTCACCAAGGACGACATCGTCGCCCTGATCAAGGAGCTCGTCGGGATCCCGAAGCTGCTCGGCGTCCCCGAGACGATCGACGAGGAGAACCCGATCAAGGACAACGCGGCCGAGGCGGCCACGTACTCGCGCGATCCGGTCAAGGACCACCTCGACGAGTACGAGCACTTCGGCAATCGCCGCCTGCGCACCGTCGGCGAGCTGATCCAGGACGCCTTCCGCGTCGGCCTGTACCGGATGGAGCGCGTCGTCCGCGAGCGCCTGACGACCGAGGACGCCGACGCGATCACGCCGCAGACGATCATCAACATCCGCCCTGTCGTCGCCGCGATGAAGGAGTTCTTCGGCTCCTCCCAGCTGTCGCAGTTCATGGACCAGACCAACTCGCTGGCCGGGCTCACCCATCGCCGGCGCCTCTCGGCGCTGGGCGCGGGCGGGCTCACCCGCGAGCGCGCTCCGATCGAGGTTCGCGACGTGCACCCGACCCACTACGGCCGGATGTGCCCGATCGAGACCCCGGAGGGCCCGAACATCGGCCTGATCGGCTCGCTCTCCTCCTACGCCGAGGTCTCCGAGCACGGCTTCGTCACCACCCCCTACCGCGTCGTCAAGAACGGCACGGTCTCGAAGCAGATCGTCCACCTCGACCCCACCCAGGAGGAGGACCGGATCATCGCCCAGGCGAACGCCGAGGTCGATCCGAAGACGAACAAGCTCAAGGGCCCGCAGGTCCTCTGCCGCATCGGCGAGGGTGACGTCGGGCTGCTGCCGCCGAAGCAGGTCGAGCTGATGGATGTCTCGCCGACGCAGATCTGGTCGGTGGCGACGGCGCTGATCCCCTTCCTCGAGCACGACGACGCCAACCGCGCGCTGATGGGCTCGAACATGCAGCGCCAGGCCGTGCCGCTGCTCAAGCCCGAGTCGCCGCTGATCGGCACCGGGATGGAGCGCCGCGCCGCGGTCGACACCGGCGACGTGATCCTCGCCACCAGCGCCGGCGAGGTCGGCTACGTCGACGCCGAGAAGATCATCGTCAGCCACGGCTCGCGCAAGGACGAGTACCCGCTGGACAAGTTCATGCGCTCGAACCAGGGCACGATCATCCATCAGGTCCCGCTCGTCTCCGTCGGCGACAAGGTCAAGCAGGGCGACGTGCTCGCCGACGGCTCCTCGACCGCCGGTGGCGAGATCGCCCTCGGCAAGAACTGCCTGGTCGCCTTCATGTCCTGGGAGGGCTACAACTTCGAGGACGCGATCATCATCTCCGAGCGGCTGGTCAAGGACGACGAGCTGACCTCGATCCACATCGAGGAATACGAGATCGACGCCCGGACGACCAAGCTCGGCGACGAAGAGATCACCCGCGACATTCCCAACCGCTCAGAGGAGAGCCTGCGCAACCTCGACGAGCGGGGCATCGTGCGGATCGGGGCCGAGGT
>JBKJZF010000124.1:0-4043 GCA_046715315.1 Solirubrobacterales bacterium
CTACTCGGGCGACGCCGACCTATCGCGGGTGCACGCGGTCGTCCGCAAGCTCTCGGACGACGGGGGCCACGCCCTGGTGATGAAGTCCACTGTGCCGGCCGGAACCGGCTCCCTGATCCGCCGCGAGATGCCGAGCCTTGCCTACGTCTCCTGTCCCGAGTTCCTCAAGGAGGGCTCGGCGGTCGAGGACTTCATGCACCCCGACCGGGTCGTGGTCGGCGCCGATTCCGGCGCCGAGTGGGCCGCGGACGCCGTCGAGGAGCTCTACCGCCCGCTCGGGGGGGCGATGGTCCGCACCGACGTCGCCTCGGCGGAGATGGTCAAGCTCGCCTCCAACGCCTTCCTCGCGACCAAGATCTCCTTCATCAACGAGATCGCCAACGTCTCCGAGGAGGTGGGCGCCGACGTCACCGAGGTCGCCAGGGGCATGGGGCTCGACAAACGCATCGGTCCCGCCTTCCTGCAGGCGGGCCTCGGCTTCGGCGGCTCCTGTTTCCCCAAGGACACGCAGGCGCTGAAGCAGCTCGCCGGCAACAGCGGCTACCACTTCCAGCTGCTGACCTCCGTGATCGAGGTCAACGAGCTGCAGAAGCGGCGGGTGATGAAGAAGCTGGAGCGCCATCTCGGGCCGCTGGCCGGGCGCACCGTGACCCTGCTCGGCCTCGCCTTCAAGCCGAACACCGACGACATGCGAGAGGCCTCGAGCCTGGTGCTCTCGGCTCGCCTGCAGGGCGAGGGGGCGCTCGTCCGCGGCTACGACCCCGTCGCCGAGCCCCGCGCCCGCGAGCTGCTGCCCGACCTCGAGTTCGCCGGCTCCGTGGAGGAGGCGCTCGACGGCGCCGACGCGGCGATCCTCGTCACCGAGTGGCCGGAGTTCGCCGAGCTCGACTGGGCGTCGCTGGCGGGACGGATGGCGACCCCGCTGCTGATCGACGGCCGCAACTTCCTCGACCCGCAGGCTTTGCGGGCAGCGGGGTTCCTCTACGAGGGCATCGGCCGCCCGAGCTAGAAATGCAGGCGATCGTCCTCGTGGGCGGAGAGGGGACCAGGCTCCGCCCCCTGACGCTGACCCAGCCGAAGCCGGCGGTCCGCCTCGTCGACCGCCCGTTCGTTCGCTTCATCGTCGACTGGCTCGCCCGCCACGACATCGACGAGGTGGTGATGGCCTGCGGCTTTCGCGCCGGGCTGTTGCGAGAGGCGCTCGGAGACGGCGCCGGCGCCGGGCCCAGGATCCATTACCTCGAGGAGCCCGAGCCGCTGGGGACGGCTGGGCCGTTGCGGCTCGCCGCCAACCGGGGCCTGCTCGGCGAGCGCTTTCTCGCGCTCAACGGCGACGTCCTCACCGATCTCGACCTCGGCGAGCTGATCCGCTCGCACGAGCGAAACGAGGCGCTGGCCACCCTGGCGCTCTATCCGGTGGCCGACCCGAGCGCCTACGGCCTCGTCCGCCGCGCCGGCGGCCCGTCCGAGCCCGGGGCCGATCCCGCCTCGGCCGACGGGGCCGTGGAGGAGTTCCTGGAGAAGCCGTCTCCGGGGCAGATCGCGACCGACGAGATCAGCGCCGGCGTCTACGTCCTCGACCGCCGCGTCCTCGACCTGGTCCCGGCGGGCCGCTCGGTCTCGATCGAGCGCGAGGTGTTCCCGCGAGTGGTCGGGCAGGGGCTGTACGGTCAGCGCCTGGAAGGCTACTGGATGGACATCGGCACACCCGAACGCTATCTGCAGGCGAGCTGGGACATCCTCGAGGGTCGTGTCCAGACCGACGTCGCGACCCGCGTCGACGGCGCCGGCCTGCTGGTCTCCGAGGGCGCCGAGGTCGACTCGGCCGCCGAGGTGGCGCCGCCGGCGCTGATCGAGTTCGGCTGCTCGGTGGCGGCCGGCGCCAAGGTGGGGCCGCACGCCGTGCTTGGCGCGGGCTCGGAGGTGGCCGCGACGGCCGCGGTCACGGGCTCGGTCCTGGACAGCCGCTGCCGGGTCGGAGCGGGCGCCAGCGTGATCGGTTCGATCCTGGCGGCGGAGGTCACCGTCGGAGATGCCGCGACCGTCCCCAACGGTTGCGTCGTCGGAGAGGCGGCGGTGATCGCGGCAGGCGCGCGCCTGGCGGTCGACTCCCGGGTCCCGCCGGGCGAGAGGGAGTCCGCGTGAGCGAGTTCCTAGACGCGATCCGCAAGGTCGACAGCGGCAGCCAGGCCGACGACGTCCTCCACCTTCCCGATCACCTCCGCGACGCGCTCTGGCGCTTTGAGTCCGCCGGGATCGAGCCGTCCGAGTCCAGCGGGCTGGTGGCCTGCGGGATGGGAGGCTCGGGCGTCGGCGGGGCGCTGGCGCGGGCGGCGCTGGGCGACCGGATCCAGAGGCCGATGATGGTTATCCGTGGCTACGAGCCGCCCTCGTGGACGCTGACCGACCACGCGGTGTTGTGCTGCAGCTACTCGGGCAGCACCGAGGAGACGCTCGCCTGCTTCGCCGCCGCCGAGGCGCTCGGCGCCAGGCGCATCGTCGCCACCACGGGCGGCCCCCTCGCCGAGCAGGCGCGGGCCGCCGGCGTGCCCGTCGTCGGCATCCCCTCGGGGCTGCAACCGCGGGCCGCCGTCGGCTACCTGTTCTCGATCGCCGCCGACGCCGCGGCGCTGGTCGGCGTCGCCCCGGCGATCCACACCGACATCGACGCCGCCGCGGCCTGGCTCGAGCAGTCGCAGGAGGGGCTCGCCGCCCGCGCCGCCGAGATCGTCGCCGAGATCGAGGGCAGCGTGCCCGTGATCTACGGCTCCGATCTGACCGCTCCGGTCGCCTATCGCTGGAAGACGCAGGTCAACGAGAACGCCAAGCAGCCCGCGTTCCAGGCCGAGCTGCCGGAGATGGACCACAACGAGATCGTCGGCTGGGACCCCGGCGCCGGCGCCGGCCGCTTCTCGGCGATCTTCCTCCAGGACTCCGACCAGCACCCGCGCGAGCACGAGCGTGTCGAGCAGACCGCGAAGCTGATCGGGCCGGGCGCCCACCGCGTCCTCCGCGTCGAGACGGAGGGGGAGACCCGGACCGCCCGTCTGCTGTGGGCGGTGATGCTCGGCGACCTCGTCTCGCTCGGCCTCGCCGCAGCCCGGGACATCGACCCCACCCCGGTCGACGCGATCGAACGCCTCAAGGACGCCCTCGGCCGGCCCGGCTGACCCTCAGCCGAGCGGCTGGCCCCAGCGGCGTCAGGCGGTCACTGCGGTGGGCCCGGCGACGACCCCATCGTCGTGGAGGCGCCCGATCTCGGCATCGCTCAGCGAGAGCAGGTCGGCCAGGATCTCGTCGGTGTGCTCGCCCAGCGTCGGCGCCGGGGTGGCCGGTAGGCGGCCGTGCTCGGAGAAGAGGAGGGGAGAGCCGGCCATCCGGTAGGCGCCGACCCCGGGCTGCTCGATCTCCTCGAACATCGGGTTCTCGGTCGAGCAGCGCGGGTCCTCGGCCACGAGCTGTCTGAAGGTCTGGTAGGGGCCCCAGGAGACGCCCGTTCCCGCGAACGCAGCGCGGATCTGCTCGAGCGTGCGCTCGGCGAACCACGGCGTCAGCAGCTCCCGGATGAGGTCGCGGCCCTTGTAGCGGCCGGCCTCGCCGCGGAAGTCGTGGCCGGTGGCCTGCTCGATCGTGGCGAACAGCTCCTCGGTGCCGGTCGACTCCTTCAGCGCCTTCCACTGGCGGCCGGTCAGGGCGACGACCATGACGCGGCGGCCGTCGGATGTGGGGAAGTCGCCGCCAAAGGCGCCGTAGAGGTAGTTGCCGTCGCGCGGCTGGTCGCGGCCCTCGAGCTGGGCCTCGGCGATCCGTCCGAGGTTGCCGACCGTCGCGAAGGCGACGTCCGACAGCGCGATCTTCCCGAGCTGCCCCTCACCGCTGCGGTCGCGATGGCGCAGCGCCGCCAGCAGCCCGGCGACGGCGAGGCCGCCCATCGCCGTGTCCCAGGCCGGCATGAGGCTGTTGCATGGCACGGCCGAGTCGCGCGGGCCCATCGCCTCGGGGAAGCCGGCCGACGGGTTGACGGTGTAGTCGACCTCCGACGA
>JBKJZF010000125.1:0-7739 GCA_046715315.1 Solirubrobacterales bacterium
GGCCGACCCGCCGCTGCGCGAGGTGCGGCCGGGCCAGGAGGCGGCGTGCCACTTCGCCCCGTGGACGGAGTGGCCGCCGGTCGAGCCGACCATCTCAAGGGCAGCCGGATGACCGGCGCGGTGGCCAACGACGCGCTGATGCAGGTGCGCGACCTCGCCGTCGAGTTCCGCTCACGCGGCGTCACCGCCCGCGCCCTCGACGGCGTCTCGCTGGAGTGGACGCGCGGAGAGATCCTCGGCGTCGGCGGCGAATCCGGCTGCGGCAAGTCGACGCTCGCGCGGGCGATGCTCGGGCTGCAGCCGCCCGTCGCCGGGTCGGTGGCGCTCGAGGGAAACGCGGTCGAGGGTAAGTCGAGCCTGCGCCGGCTCCGCCGGCGGGTGCAGATGATCTTCCAGGACCCCTACCAGACGCTCAACCCGCGCCAGCGCGTGCGCTCGATCGTGACCGAGCCGCTGCTGGTGCAGGGAATTGCCGAGGCCGAGCACGAGGGCCGCGTCAGCCGCGCCCTCGAGGACGTCGGCCTGGCGTCCGAGCGCTTCCTCGACCGCTATCCCCACCAGCTCTCGGGCGGCCAGCGCCAGCGCGTGGCGATCGCGGCGGCGCTCGTGCTCGAGCCGGAGGGGCTGATCTGCGACGAGCCGGTCTCGATGCTCGACGCCTCCGTGCGGGCCCAGATCCTCGCGGTGCTGGTCGAGCTGCGGCGGCGCCGGAACCTGGCGCTCGTCTTCATCACCCACGACCTCAGCCTGGCCTGGTCGCTATGCGATCGGATCGCGGTCATGTATCTGGGGCGGATCGTCGAGCAGGGCTCGGCGGTGGACGTGATCGAGCGGCCCGGCCATCCCTACACCAAGGCGCTGGTCACCGCGATCCCGGTGCCCTTGGCCGGCGGGAGAGGGGAGCGGGAGCTGCTCAGCGGTGAACTCCCCGACGCCACCGACGTCCCGACCGGCTGCCGGTTCTACCCGCGCTGTCCGCGGCGCTTCGAGCCCTGCGACCGGGTCGACCCCGAGCTGCTGCCCGCGGGCCCGCGCGACCAGCTCGCGGCCTGCCTGCTGCACGACGCGTCACTCGCGGGGGCCGAGGCCGGCGCAGCCGATGGCTGAGCCCGGCCGCTGGCGTGATCTGGTTGGCCTGGTCGGCCGGCTCGAGCCGGGCCCGGCGAATGCGATCACCGACGTTCCCGGCGTGCTCGTCGGCCACTCCCAGGCCTCCAGCGGGGAGCCGACCGGGATCACGGTGGTGGCGCCGCCCTCGCTCCCGGCTCCGGCAGGGACCGCGGTCGTCAACGGCATGGGCGAGCTGACCGGCAAGATCGAGATCGATGAACGGGGGTTGATGGAGACGCCGGTCTACCTCTGCGGGTCGCACGCCGTCGGCGTCGTCCACCACGCGGCCGTGCTCGCTTCCGGACGCGGGCCCGACAACATCGTGCTGCCGGTTGTCGGAGAGTGCGACGACGGCGACATGGCTGACTCGCGAACCGTCACCGTCGCTGACGTCGAGCGGGCGCGGGCGCACCTTGGAGAGGAGGTAGCCGAGGGCAGCGTCGGAGCCGGCACCGGGATGAGCTGCTTCGGCTACCCGGGCGGCATCGGCACGGCATCGCGCTCGGTGGGCGACCACCACGTCGGCGTGCTGCTGCTGTGCAATTTCGGCGAGCGCCCGTACCTGGACGTGCCGGGAGGCCCGCTCGACCCCGCCCCCGACGAGGCGTCTCCGCACGGCTCCTGCATCACGGTGTGCGCCACCGACGCCCCGCTGGCGCCGCACCAGCTGCGGCGGCTCGCATTGCGGCCGCTGCTCGGGCTCGCCCGCGCGGGCTCCTACGGGCAGGAGGGCTCGGGCGAGATCGGCCTCGCCTTCACGACCGCGAAGGTGCCCGCCCTTCCGAACTCGGATCTCGACCCCTACTTCGCCGCCGCTTACGAGGCGGCTCACGAGGCCGTCTACAACTGCCTGGTCGCGGCCCGGCCCGCGGAGCGCCTCGACGGCACCATGCAGGAGGCGTTCCCGATCGAGGCGATCCGCGCCGCCCAGGCCCAGGCGGCCCGGATAGGCGGATGAGAAGGCGTTGACAAGACCGGCCTCCAAGGTGAAGCACGTCTCCGGGCTCTCGACAAGGGTGGCCTCGGCGGGCCTGCTGGGCATCGCCGGCCTGCATGTGATCTGGGCAACCGGCTCTAGCTGGCCCCTTGCGGACGCCGGCGAGCTGGCCGACGTCGTCGCCGAGCGCTTCAGGCGCCGGGACCGGACGGTCTACTCGCCCGTGTGCCTGACGCTAGCCGCGCTGGCGTCGCCCGCGGTCAGGTCGGCCGCTCAGCGCCCGCCCTCGTAGCGCTCCTGCTCGGCCTCGGTGCGCTCGGCCCAGGGGACGGCCTCGAGGCGGCCGGCCGGGATCGGCTCTCGGCTTTCGACCGAGAGGCCGTAGCTGCCTTCGGCCAGCCGGCGCTCGGCGCGCTCGACGGCCTCGAGCTGTTCTCCGAGCTTGTCCTGGAGCCCCAGGTCGAGTTCCTGCTCATCGAGGCGCTCGGAGTCGTCGGCAGGGTGCTGGTCGAGACCCTCGTGCTCCTCCTCATGCTGGCGCTCGAACTGCTTCAGCGAGCTCTCGATCCGCTTGCGCTCGCGGGCCAGCAGCGCGCGGGCGCGGGCGTCGTCGATCGGGCCTGGGTCGCTGTCGGTCATCGTCGGGTGTTCCTCTCTCAAACCAGCTTGCGCACGGTGTAGGTCTTGAAGCCCCGAGGCGTTTGGATCTTCACGCTCTCGCCGACGGGGGTGTCGCGCAGCGCTCGGCCGACGGGGGACTCGGCGGACATGCGTCCGGCGGCGAGGTCGGCCTCGGTCGAGCCGACCAGCGTCCAGGTGTGGACCTTATCGGTCGCCTCGTCGAGCACCTCGGCGGTGCGGCCGAAGGCGAACGAGCCCGCCGCGGCATCGGTCTCGACCACGTCGGCGGTGCGCAGCTTGTTTCGCAGGCGCTTGATCCGCGTCTCCAGATGAGCTTGGTCCTCCTTGGCGATGTGGTACTCGGCGTTCTCCTTCAGGTCGCCGAGCTCGCGGGCGGCCTTGATCCGCGCCGCCATCTCGGTTCGTCCCCTGCCCTCGAGGTCGGCGACCTCCGCGCGCAGCGCCTCGAGGCCCTCGGCGGTGATCGCCTCGCCGTCCAGGTTGGCGGCGTTCATCGCGCCGCTGCAAGGGCGA
This sequence comes from Solirubrobacterales bacterium, assembly GCA_046715315.1. Classification (GTDB taxonomy): domain Bacteria; phylum Actinomycetota; class Thermoleophilia; order Solirubrobacterales; family 70-9; genus JBDTSW01. The sequence continues at coordinate 3,203 of JBKJZF010000125.1, forward strand.
ACGGGCTGCCCTCGGAGTCACGGCAGATGGACCACCGGTCCCCGGGGTGGATGACCGAGCCTCCAAGCTCGCGGACCCGCTCGAGCGTCGTCGACATATCGGCGACGTCGAAGTAGGGCAGCGAGGCGGTGTCGCCCGGCCCGGCCCCGCGCTCGTGCACCCCGAGGCGAAGCCCGTCCGCGGAGGCCTCCCATCCGGCTCCCTCGGTCGCGGGACGCGCCTCGAGCTCTAGCTCGAGCACGCCGCGCCAGAATCGCCGCGCGCGCTCGGCGTCGTCGGCCGGGAACTCGATCAGGGCAGAGGGCATCGCCCACCAGTATGTCGGCACGCCGTGCGAAGGTGGCGGCGGTGGATCTCACGAAGCCCGCCTCGGCGCCGTTCAAGCGACGATGAGCGTCGATCAGACAGCCCCCACCCTGGCCGTGTCGGCCACCGTCGCCTCGCCGGTGGGGCCGCTGGCGCTATCCGAGCGTGGCGGCCGGCTGGTCGGCCTGGGGTTTGGCGCTGCGCGGGCCCCGGGCGGGTCCAGCGAGCTGCTCGACGACGCAGCGCTTCAGCTCGGGGCGTATTTCGAAGGCCGCCGCCAGCGCTTCGACCTGCCGCTCGCGCCGCCGGCCGACGGCCTACTCGAGCTCGAATCGCCCCAGCTGCGCCTGTAGCTAGGTGGGCGGGCGGTCCCGCCGGGCGGCCTTGCGGCGCTCGGTCTTGCCGAGGTCGACCTTGCGCAGGCGGACGCTGGAGGGCGTGATCTCGACCGCCTCGTCCGCGCGCAGGAACTCGAGCGCCTGGTCGAGCGAGAGCTTGCGCGCGGGCACGAGGCGGACGAGGAGGTCGGCGCTGGCGGCGCGGACGTTGGTCTGGTGCTTCTGCTTCACCGGGTTGACGTCGAGGTCCTCCGAGCGCGAGTTCTCGCCGACGATCATCCCCTCGTAGACCTGCTCTCCCGGCTCGATGAACATCGTCCCGCGCTCCTGCAGGCCGAACAGGGCGAAGCTGGCGCTCTCGCCGCCTCGGTCCGAGACCAGGGCGCCGGTCGGGCGGGTGCGCAGCTCGCCCGCCCAGGGCTCCCAGCCTTCGAAGACGTGGTGGAGGATGCCGGTGCCGCGCGTCTCGGTGAGGAACTCGGTGCGGAATCCGATCAGCCCGCGGGCCGGCACCAGGTACTCGAGGCGCACCCAGCCGGTGGAGTGGTTGACCATCTGCTCCATCCGGCCCTTGCGCAACGCCAGCAGCTGGGTAATCACCCCGACGTAGTCCTCCGGGGCGTCGATCGCCAGCCGCTCGACCGGCTCGTGCATGGTGCCGTCGATCTTCCGGGTGAGGACCGTCGGCTGGCCCGCCGTCAGCTCGAACCCCTCGCGGCGCATCATCTCCAGCAGCACCACGAGCTGCAGCTCGCCTCGTCCGTGCACCTCCCAGGCGTCGGGGCGCTCGGTGTCCTGGACCCGGATCGAGACGTTGCCGACAAGCTCCTGGTCGAGGCGGTCGCGGACCTGCCGGGCGGTCAGCTTGGAGCCGTCACGGCCGGCGAGGGGCGAGGTGTTGATGCCGACGACGACCGAGAGCGAGGGCTCGTCGACGGTGATCACCGGCAGCGGACGCGGGTCCTTGGGGTCGGCGAGGGTCTCCCCGATCGTCACCTCCGGCATGCCGGCGACGGCGATGATCTCGCCTGGCCCGGCCTCGGCGGCCTCGACCCGGTCGAGGGCCTCGGTCACGTAGAGCTCGTAGACGGTCGCGCGCTCGACGGTCCCGTTGGTGCGACACCAGGCGATCGGAGCCCCGGCTCGAATCGTCCCGTTGCGGACCCGGCAGAGCGCCAGTCGCCCGACGTAGGAGGAGGCGTCGAGGTTGGTCACGTGCGCCTGCAGGGGGTGGTCGGGGTCGTACTCCGGCGCGGGGATCCGCTCCACCATCAGGTCGAGAAGGGGGGAGAGGTCGGATCCCTCGACCCCCTCCTGCAACGACGCCCAGCCCGCCCTGGCGTTGGCGTAGACGAGCGGGAACTCGACCTGTTCGTCGGTGGCGTCGAGGTCGAGGAAGAGCTGGTAGACCTCGTCGACGACCTCGGCGATGCGGGCGTCGGGGCGGTCGACCTTGTTGACCACCAGGATCACCGGCAGCTCGGCCTCGAGCGCCTTGCGCAAGACGAAGCGGGTCTGCGGCAACGGCCCCTCGGAGGCGTCGACCAGCAGCAGCACCCCGTCCACCATCGTCAACCCGCGTTCGACCTCGCCGCCGAAGTCCGCGTGGCCGGGCGTGTCGACGATGTTCAGCTTGACCTCGCCGTGATGGACCGCGGTGTTCTTGGCGAGGATCGTGATCCCCTTCTCGCGCTCGAGGTCCATCGAGTCCATCACCCGCTCGGCGACGTCCTGGCCCTTGCGGAAGGCCCCGGACTGCCACAGCATCGCGTCGACCAGCGTCGTCTTGCCGTGGTCGACGTGGGCGATGATGGCGATGTTGCGGATGCCCGAGCGGATGGCCATGGGGGCCGACGATGGTAGGGCCCGGAGGTCTAACGTTCGGCCCGTGAGCGAACGAACTCCGATCTCCACGGACGCCGCCCCCGCCGCGATCGGCCCCTACAGCCAGGCCATCCGCCACGACGGGACCCTCTACTGCTCGGGCGCGATCCCGCTCGACGCTGAGGGAAACACGGTCGGCTCGACGCCCGCCGAGCAGCTCGATCAGTGCCTGAAGAACCTGAGCGCGGTGGCCGAGGCGGCGGGCACGACGCTGGCCCGGGCGCTTCGCCTGACGATCTACACCACTCGCCTCGACGACTTCGCCGCGATCAACGAGGCCTACGCCGGCTGGTTCGACTCCGAGCCCCCCGCGCGGGCGGCCGTCGGTGTCTCCGCGCTGCCCAAGGGCGTGCTGGTCGAGGTGGACGCGATCATCGCCGTCTCCTAGCGATGTCCACCGCCCCGATCGAGCTGCGCCCGGACGCGATCCGCCAAGCCGCGGGCGAGGTCTCAGCGCTCGCCTGGCGAACGCCGGTGTTCGAGGCCGCCTGGCTGGGCGAGGCTGTGGGCGGCTCGGTCAGCCTCAAGGGCGAGAGCCTGCAGCGGACGGGCTCGTTCAAGGTGCGGGGCGTCTCGGTGAAGCTGGCCGAAGGGCTGGAGCGGCCCGAGGCCGGCGTCGTCGCCGCCAGCGCCGGCAACCACGGCCACGCCCTCGCCTACGCGGCGGCGGCGCGGGGCGTTCCCTGCCGGGTCTTCATCCCGACGACCGCCTCGGTCTCGAAGGCGCAGGCGATCGAGGCCCACGGCGCCAGCCTGGAGTTCGGCGGCGAGGGGATCGAGCAGTGCATGGAGCACGCTCGCGCCTACGCGGCCGACCACGGCGCGACCATCGTTCATCCCTTCGACGACCCCGCCGTGATCCTCGGCCAGGCGACGCTGGGGCTGGAGCTTTCAGAGCAGGTCCCCGAGCTCGCGAAGGTGGTCCTGCCGATCGGCGGCGGCGGGCTGGCCGGGGGCGTGGCCGCGGCGCTCAAGCAGCTGCGCCCCGAGATCGAGATCGCCGGCGTGCAGGCCGAGGTCTGCGCCCCGGTTGCCGGCGATCCGGGCTCGATCGAGGACGTCAAGTTCGCGCTCGCCGACGGGATCGCGATCAAGCGCCCCGGGGCGTTGACGGCGCCCCTGCTCGAGCGCTACGTCGACGAGGTCTGCACCGTCTCCGAGGACGCGATCGCCGAGGCGATGGTGGAGCTGCTGCAGCGCTCGAAGCTGGTGGTCGAGGGCGCGGGCGCGGTCTCGGTGGCGGCGCTTCGCAGCGGTGCGATCGCACCGGCCGAGACGGGGGAGACGGTGGCCGTGCTCTCGGGCGGCAACGTGGACCTCAGCCGCCTCTCGGCAATCGTCCGCCTGCACGAGGCGGTTGCCGACCGCAGCGTCCAGATCGCCACCCGCGTGCCCGACCACCCGGGTGGGCTGGTGGCGCTGCTGTCGACGATCGCGGCCGCGGGCGGCAACGTGATCGACGTCCAGCACATCCGCGACATCGGCACCCGAGGCTTCCACGAGACGAGGATCGAGATGCTGCTCGAGGTCCGCGGCGCCGGCCACCGCGAGGCGTTGCTGGCCAAGCTGGCCGACGAGGGCTACGAGGTCCTCGTCCTCGCTCCATCCGACGACGTCCAGCCCTAGATGAGCTAGTCGCCGCGGGTCGTGGAAGCCATCCCCCTGACGCCCGAGGACCGGGCGATCCTCGAGCTCGAGAGCGACACCGTCGCCGGGCACACCTGCAAGGTGATCGTCGTCGGCGAGGGGGCCCCCGACCTGGCGGCGCTGCGGGCCACGATCGAGTCGCGAATCGAGGCCGCGCCGGCGCTGACCCGGCGGCTGTCTCCAAGCGCCGCCGCGCCCGCCTGGGTGCCCGACGAGGCCTTCGCGGTCACCGCGCACGGCGTCGCGGCGCAAGCCGAGGCGCCGCTGGACGATGCCGGCCTTCGCCGCGAGGTCTCGCGGCTGTTCGCGCAACGGCTCGATCGGCGGCGTCCCCTGTGGCAGATCGACGCCCTGCCGCTGGA
>JBKJZF010000126.1:0-5429 GCA_046715315.1 Solirubrobacterales bacterium
GCCCGGCTGTCCGACCTGATCGATTGGGACGCGGTCGGCGAGCCGCGGATCGTCTGCGGGTTCAGCGACATCACCGCGCTGCACCTGGCGCTCGCCGCCCACGCCGGCTGGGTGACCTTCTACGGGCCCAACTTCCTGCGCTTCGCCCGGCGCCGCAAGGAGCTGACCGAGGAGACGAAGGCCTGGTTTCACCGCGCCTTCGAGCCCGAGCCGCTGGGTCGCGTGTTCGAGGATCCCGAGGACCCCTACGTGCTCACGTTGGGGGGCGGGGTGGCCGAGGCGCCGCTGGTCGGCGGCTGTCTGACCCTGCTTTGCGCGAGCATCGGCACGCCGTTCGAGCTGCAGACGGACGGCTGCGTGGTGATGGTCGAGGATCTCAACACCGAGCCCTACCTGGTCGACACCGCGCTCAACCACCTGGTCCGCGCCGGCAAGCTCGACAACGCCGCCGGCTTCGTCTTCGGGACCAACGTCAACCTGACCTACCAGACGGCGCCCGAGGGGCCGGAGTCGACGCTGTCGGTCGAGCAGATGCTCGACGAGCTGATCGCTCCGCTCCAGATCCCCGCGATCGCCAACGTCCCCGTGGGCCACGGCAAGCACATGGCGACGATGCCGCTCGGCGTCGACGTTCGCGTTGACGGCGACGCCAAGACCCTGGAGGTGGTCGAGGCGGCGGTGGAGCCGAGAACTTAAGCCAACGATGAGGAGGAGGAGACCAGTGATGAGGTTGAAGAGGTTCCGGAACCGGACCGGGCTGCTGGCGGCGGTGACGGCGCTGGCGGTCGTGGCGGTGGCGCTGCCGGCCTCCGCGCAGGACTCCGAGGAGGGTTCGGCACAGGGCGAGCAGATTCTGAAGATCGGCTGGGCGCAGGACCCGCAGACCCTGAACCCGTTCTTCGGCCTCGACGAGGAGGACTTCAACGTCTGGGCGATGAACTGGGACCTGCTCCTCAACTTCAGCCCCAAGGACTTCTCGCCGAGCCCGGGCATCGCCGAGAGCTGGGAGGTCTCCGAAGACAAGAAGACCGTCACCTTCACGCTCGCGCCCGACATGAAGTGGTCCGACGGCGAGCCGATCACCTCCTCAGACGTCAAGTGGTCGCTCGAGACCCTGGGCTCCGAGGGCGACCTGTTCACGAGCTACACGTCGAACGTGACCTCGATCGAGACGCCCGACGACCAGACGGTCGTGATCAAGACGAAGACGCCCGACGCCCGGATCGTCGGCGGCCTCTTCATCTACATCCTCCCCGAGCACATCTGGGGCGAGGAGTCGATCAAGGAGCTGACCAGCACCTACAAGCCGCCGATTCCCCTGGTCGGCAGCGGCCCCTTCATCGTCACCGAGTTCGAGCGCGGGCGCATCATCACGATGGAGCGCAACCCGAACTTCCGCGGCCCCCGTCCCGAGATCGACGAGATCCAGTACATCAAGTACGGCAACGCCGACGCCGTCGAGCGCGCCCTGAAGCTGGGCGAGGTCGACGTGATCACCGAGGTCCCGCCGGGGAGCTTCGAGAACCTCAACGCCGACCCGAACATCGAGACGGTGCAGAGTGCGGCCCCGGCCTACACCGAGCTCGCCTTCAACCTCTGTCCGCAGGAGCTGTGCCCGGACGGGGAGTTCAACCCCGCGGTCCAGGACGTCGCCGTGCGCCAGGCGGTCGCCTACGCGGTCGACCGCGAGCGCATCAACACGATCGCCGGGCGCGACACCTCGTTCGTGGCCAACGGCATCCTGCCCTCGTTCTACAAGTCGTTCTACGGGACGCCCGAGCAGGTCTACCCGTTCGACCCGGAGATGGCGAAGCAGATCCTCGACGACGCCGGCTACGTGCCGGGCGACGACGGGGTCAGGGCCAAGGACGGCATCGAGCTCTCCTTCGGCCTCTACGTGCGCGCGGAGTCGCCGTACAACATCCAGGCGGCCAAGCTGGTGGCCGAGATGGCGGCCGAGGTCGGGATCGAGTTCAACGTGCAGGTGGTCTCCACGGACAAGCTCACGGAGCTGACGGTGCAGAAGGTGGACGGCAAGCCGGCTCCCGCCTTCGACACGTTCATCTGGGGCTGGGGCGGAGACGCCTACGACCCCAGCTTCCTGCTCAGCCTCCTCACCACCGACGAGATCGGGGGCTCGTCCGACTCGTTCTACTCGAACCCGGACTACGACCGGCTCTACGAGGAGCAGGCGGGTGAGTTCGACGTCGAGGCGCGCAAGGAGATCATCCAGGAGATGGTCGCGATGACCCAGGAGGACGTGGCCTACCTGGTGCTGACCGAGGACCCCAACCTGCAGGCCTACCGCACCGACAGGCTCACCGACGTCGAGCTGGCATGCCCGGAGGGCGAGACGGGCGACCTCCTCTGCGAGCAGGCCGGGTATCAGCCGCTGCTGTCGCTTAGCCTGGGCGAGGGCACGGCCGGCGATGGCGGTGGCGGCAGCGTGGTGATCATCGTCGCGGCGGTGGTCGTCCTCGGCGGGATCGCCTTCCTGGTGGTGCGCTCCCGGCGCCGCGGCGATCGCGAGCCGTTGGAGGTGGAGGAGTAGGGAAGTAGAGGGAGCCGGGAGGGGGAGGGGCGCAGCGTGAGCGGTCGCTGGTTGGCGGGCAAGGTGGGCGCCGCGGCGATCACGCTCGCGTTCGTCCTCGTCTTCAACTTCTTCCTCTTCCGGGTGATGGGCGACCCCACCACCCAGCTCGCCCGGCTGCCCAACGCGAGCCCCGAGGAGATCGAGAAGCTGCAGGCGCAGTACGGCCTGGACAAGCCCGCGACGGGGCAGTTCGTCGACTACATCGGCGACACCCTGCGCCTCGACCTCGGCACTAGCCAGCGCTCGCGCGAGCCCGTCTGGGACGAGATCAAGAAGGCCCTGCCGTGGACGCTGCTGCTGGTCGGGACGGGCACCCTGCTGGCGACGCTGATCGGTAGCTGGATGGGGGTGGTCGCCGCGACGCGGCGCGGCAAGAAGACGGACGGACGCCTGCTCAACTTCAGCCTGCTCACCTACGCGGCGCCGGAGTACTGGATCGGGATCATCCTGATCCTCGTCTTTGCCGTCTGGATACCGGTGCTGCCCGCGGGGCAGCAGGTCACCCCGGGGGTCGAGTTCTCGAGCTGGTTCGCCGAGGCGCTCGACGTCGCCGAGCACCTGATCCTGCCCGCCGCGACGATGACCCTGATGCTCTTGGGCCAGTACTTCCTGATCATGCGCTCGTCGATGGTCGACGTCCTCACCGAGGACTTCATCACCGTCAAGCGGGCGATCGGCCTGCCGTGGGAGCGGGTTGTCCGCGGTCACGCCGTGCCGAACGCGCTGCTGCCGCTGGTGACGCTGTCGGCGATCCAGTTCGGGATCGTGGCCGGCGGCGCGATCACGATCGAGACGATCTTTAGCTGGCCGGGCCTGGGGGAGTTGACCTTCAACGCCATCAACGACAAGGACTTCCCCGTGCTCCAGGGCACCTTCCTCGTCTTCTCGGTGGCGGTCATCGTCGCCAACCTGCTCGCCGACTGCCTCTACTTCGTCCTCGATCCGCGGGTGCAATCGCGATGAGCGCGGAGCAGGACAAGGGAACCGACGTTCAGGCGAAGCCCGAGTCGGAGTCCGCGGGAGACCGCAGCGCGCGGAGGCTGCTGCTGGGCACCGGCCGGGGGCGCTTCGGCCTCGCGGTGCTGGGCCTGTTCGCGTTCATGGCTGTGTTCGGCTCGCTGATCGCCCCTGACGACCCGTACGCGTCGAGCGTCGACGTGCTCGCCCCCCCCAGCGCCGAGCACCTGCTGGGAACGACAGAGAACGGCTCCGACGTCTTCTCCCAGATCCTGGTCGGCGCGCGGATCTCGATTGTGGTCGGCTTCGCCGCCGCCCTGATCTCGGCGGTGCTGGGGTCGGCGGTCGGTCTCGCCAGCGGCTACTTCGGCGGTTGGACCGACCGCATCCTCGACTCGCTCGAGAACTGGTTCCTGGTGATCCCGACGCTGCCGCTGATGATCGTCCTCGCACGGCTGCTCGACCCGTCGCTGACGGTGCTCATCCTCGTCATCGGGCTCACCTCGTGGGCGGGGACCGGGCGGATCGTCCGCGCCCAGGTCCTGACCCTACGCGAGCGCGCCTTCGTCGAGCGGGCCCGGGCTCTGGGAGCCAGCGACCGCTACATCATCAAGACCCACATCCTCCCCAACACGCTGCCGTTGATCTTCGCCAACACGGTGCTCATCGTGGCGGTGGCGATCCTCTCCGAGGCGGCCCTCTCGTTCCTCGGGCTCGGCGACCCGACGCGGATCTCCTGGGGGACGATGCTGGAGAACGCGTTCGAGTCCGGGGCGCCCAGCGCGGAGGCCTGGTGGTACGTGATCCCGCCCGGCCTCTGCATCACCACCCTTGTCCTCGCCGTCGCCATGCTCGGCTACCTGTTCGAGGAGCACGTCAATCCGCGACTGCAGGAGCAGCGGTGAGCGCTCTGCTGGAGGTGAGCGACCTGAGGGTGGACCACCGCGGCCACCCGATCGTCGACGGCGTCGGTTTCGCGCTCGAGCGGGGGGAGGCGTTGGGGCTGGCCGGCGAATCTGGCTGCGGCAAGACCACCACCGCCCTGGCGCTGATGAAGCTGCTGCCGCCGGGCCTGAAACAGTCGGGCACGATGACCTTGCGGCCGCCGGGCGTCGAGGAGCCGATCAACATCGGCAAGCGCACCGAGGCCGGCATGCAACTGGTGCGCTGGCGCCACATCTCGCTCGTCTTCCAGGGGGCGATGAACTCGCTCGACCCGGTGCAGCGGGTCGATGCCCAGATCTCCGAGGCGATCCGCCTGCACGAGCGGGAGGCGCGGGCCAAGGACGTGGCCGCCCGCATCGCGGAGCTGCTGAAGACGGTGGGACTGCCGCCGAACCTCGGCCGCCGTTACCCGCACCAGCTCTCCGGCGGGCAGCGCCAGCGGATGATGATCGCCCTGGCGCTCGCCTGTCGCCCGTCGCTGGTGATCGCCGACGAGCCGACGACTGCGCTCGACGTGGTCATGCAGGCCCAGGTCCTGGAGCTGCTCGAGCGCCTGCGCGAGCGACTCGGGCTGGCCCTGATCCTGATCTCCCACGACCTCAGCGTCCTCGCCGAGACCTGCGACCGGATCGCGGTCATGTACGCGGGGCGGATCGTCGAGACCGGCCCGGTGGGCTCGGTGTTCGAGGCCCCGCAGCACCCGTACACGAAGCGGTTGCTGGACTCGCTGCCGGTGATCGGCGGCCACCGCGGCCTCGCGGCGCCGATCCCGGGCGCCCTGCCCGATCCCCGCGACCCGCCGGAGGGCTGCCGCTTCCGGCCCCGCTGCCCCTACGCGGAGGAGCGTTGCCTGGAAGACCCGGCGCTGCGCGAGGTGGCGCCGGAGCAGTCGGCCGCCTGCCACTTCGCGCCCTGGGAGCGCTGGCCGGAGCCC
>JBKJZF010000127.1:0-7532 GCA_046715315.1 Solirubrobacterales bacterium
GTGCCGTTCCGCACCCGATGAAACCAGGATGAAAATCGCCTCTCTCCGTTTCATCTGGCTTTCACGCCATCGGACGACGGTGCGTGGCGTAAACGATCTAGGGAGCGACCATGTTCACCTCATCCACGAAGAAGATCACCGCAGTGCTCGCCGCAGGCTTCGCGACGCTCGCCGTGGTGGCGTGCGGAGGCTCTGACGGCGGCAGCACTACGGCGGCCGCCGACCCGAGCGGCGGCCAGACCAGCGAGCTGGTCTCCGGGGAGACCACCGTCAGCAACCACGGGCTGCCCCAGGGCAGCGAGCCGGCGAACCTCGACCCGGCGGAGTTCACCACCAAGATCGACAACCCCTACTTCCCGTTGACCCCGGGCAGCAGGTGGGTCTATCGCGAAACCGACACGACGGGGGCCGAGGAGAAGGTGGTCGTCGAGGTGCTCGACAAGACCAAGGCGATCGCCAACGGGATCGAGGCCCGCGTGGTGCGCGACACACTGACCGAGAACGGGGCGCCGCTGGAGGTCACCGACGACTGGTATGCGCAGGACTCGGCCGGCAACGTCTGGTACCTCGGCGAGGACACCGCCGAGTACCGCAACGGCAAGGTCTCGAGCCGGGCCGGCTCGTTCGAGGCCGGTGTGGACGGGGCCGAGGCCGGGGTGGCGCTGCCCGCCAACCCCGAGCCCGGGATGTCCTACCGCCAGGAGTACTACAAGGGCGAGGCGGAGGACCAGGGCGCCGTGGTCACGGTCGGCGAGGAGCAGGTCCAGGTGCCGTTCGGTTCATTCGACCGCAGCGTCCTCATGACCAGGGACCTGGTGCCGACCGAGCCCAAGGTGCAGGAGCTGAAGTTCTACGCGCCCGGCGTCGGCCAGGTGCTGAGCGTGCACACCGACGGTGCCGGTGGCCGCGCGGAGCTGGTCAGCTACGAGCCCGGCAACTAGCCACGGCGTCGGCTGGCCCCTCGGGGCCTCGCTCCCTCGGGAGCGGGGCCCCGACGCCGTTGAGGACGGAGGGTCACGAGCCCCGCTGGTCGGCCGGGGCGATCCCGTCGAGCGTCCTCCGCACCCTCGGCGCCTCGGCCGCCGCCGCGTCGATGCCCTCGTCGACGACGCTCTCGCGGAGGACTTCCAGGTGGGTATCGATCGCCGTCAGCTCCGCGGGCTCGAGGGTGTGCGCGAAGCGGTCCCGGATCCACTCCAGGGTCGCCACGTCTCCGTTGACGCCACCGAGGTCGCCCGCCGCCGCGTGGACCAGGACCTGCCGCGCCCAGAGCTCGAAACGGGCGAGGTCGACCTCGTCCGCCTGCGCGTAGTAGTCGAGCGCCACCTCCTCGATGCGGCCGTCGACGTAGGCAAAGTACTGGGAGACGCGGGCCTCCCCCTGCTCGCCGTCGCTCTACTCGATCAGCCTCGTCTCGGGCAGCAGCGTCGTCTCGGTGTGGAAGGGCTGGTCGTCGACCCTGCCGCTGAACACGGTCGACTGCAGCTCGCTGATCGGGAACAGCGGGTTATCGATCTCGGTCGGGTTCGCAAAGCTAGGCGCGGTGATGTCGAGCCGCTCGCTCTCGGGGGCCAGCGGGAGCTTCTCGAGCCCGGCCGCAGCGAGCACGAGCGCGGGGGTCAGGGCTTTGGTGGGCCGCTTCATCGGGGCTTGGACGGGGGTTAGGACAGAGGGCCCGGCAAGTGCCGGGCCCTCGATCCTGCTTGCTGTCTCGCCGTCGACGGGCTACTCGCCGTCCTCGGACGAATCGTTGTCGGCCTCGTCGCTGACCACGTCGAATGCGCGGTTGAGCTGCACGTCGACCTGGCTGCCGTCGTCGAGGGTGACCTCGACCTCGTAGTAGCTCTCCTCGTCGCCGACCTCGGTGCCGCTGACGCTGCCCTCGCCCGTGTGGGCGAGCGCCGCAGCGCTGGCCTTGTCGAGATCGGAGCCGCTGAGGGCGACATCGGGACCCTCGGCCGCATCTTCTCCGCCGCCGGTGGCCACGGCGACGCCGGCGCCGCCGGCCGCGAGGGCGACCGCCGACGCTCCGACGATCAGGACCTTGCTTCTCTTGGTCATCTCATGCCTCCTAGGTGCTCGAATACAAGCTTACGGTCGGCAGTTGTAGTCAGGCGGGATGAAATGACGATGAAAGCGCCCGCTGGCTGACCTGCTCACAGGCGTCCTCGCAAAGACGAGAGGGCCCGGCCGAGGCCGGGCCCTCTCGGGTGCTCACTGGTGTGTCTGCGCTACTCGGAGCTGTCGGGTGACTCGCTGTCGCCCTCGACCACAACCAGGTTGTAGTCCTGGTCGAGACGGACGTCGACGGTGTTGCCGTCGGGCTTGGTCACTTCGACCTCCCAGGTCGCGCCGTTCTCGGAGTCACGCTCGACCGAGTTGGCCGTGCCGCCCGTGATATCGAGAGCGGCAGCCGTGGCGCTATCGGCGCCGGGGCCGCTCACCTGCTCCGCCGAGTCGTTCTCGCCGCCGGCGAAAGCTGCACCGGCGGAGCCGGCCGCGATCGCGATGACGGACGCTCCGACTACGAGGATCTTGTTGCGCTTGATCATCTGGTTGCTCCTTCGTTCGATGACTGGTGCAACCGGTTGTACGGAGGCGGGATGAAACGGCCGTGAAGGCTGGGTGGCCTCAGCCGACGGGTCGGGCGTTCACGTCGGGGACCTCGATCCAGACGTCGGCGCCTCCTTCCGGACGGTTCCTCGCGACCGCTCGGCCGCCATGCGCGACGGCGATCGTTTGGACGATCGCCAAGCCGAGGCCGGTCCCGCCCCGGCCACGAGCCTCGTCCGCCCTGGTGAAGCGCTCGAACGCATGGGCGATGAAGTCCGGCGGGAAGCCGGGCCCGTTGTCGCTGACGTGGAGCGCAACCGCGTCCTCGGCGGCCTCGGCCCAGAGGCGCACCTCGCCCTCGCCGTGGCGAAGCGCGTTGTCGACGAGGCTGGTCAGCGCCTGCTCGAGGCGGATGCGGTCGCCCTGGACGACGAGCCCTTCGCCGTCGACCGTGAGTGAGCGCTCCGACTGGGCGGCCCGGCTACGGAACCGCTCGGCGACCGTCGACAGCAGCTCGTTTGCGGGGACCGGTTCTCGCGCCAGCTCCAGCCCGCCCTCGCCCGAGCGCGCGACGACGAGCATGTCCTCGGCCAGCTGCGCCAGTCGATCGATCTCGTCGATCGCCGACGAGATAGCGGCCCGCAGCTCGCCGGCGTCGGAGCCATAGCGCAGGGCTAGTTCGAGCTCGGTCTTGTGCAGTGCCAGCGGAGTGCGCAGCTCGTGGCTGGCATCGTCGACGAAGCGCCGCTCGCGCTCCAGCGTCGCCTCCAGCCGCGCCAGCATCTGGTTCAGCGTCTCCCCGAGACGGGACAGCTCGTCGTTTCCGGCCGGCACCGGCAGGCGCTCCTCGGGCTCGCCCGCCGATATCTCCGCCGCCTCGCGACGCATCGCCTCCACCGGCCGCAGCGCGAGTGCCAGCGCTCCGTAGCCCGCCAGCGAAGCGAGCAGCAGCGCGGCCGGGCCGCCGATCAAAAGCAGCTTGGACAGGCTCGCGAGCGCCTCGTCGCGATCGTCCAGGGACGCCCCGACGACGACGATTGCTCGCTTGTTCCCCTTCTCGACGACCGAGGTGGGGGCGGCGAGGAGCCGCACGGTCCCGTCGACGCCGGGCACCGCATCGGTTTCGAAGAAGTGAGCATCCCGCGCCGCAAGGCGCAGTTGGGGGGCGCTCAGCACCGCCTGACCGCCGACCTGCGGGCTCGAGTCGACGACTTCCCCACCGGGGGTAAGGACCTGGGCGAAGCCCTCGTCGGACTCGATCAGCGCCTCGTCGCCGGAGCGCGTCAGCCCGGTTTCCGACGACTGGACGAGGGCTGCCGCCTCACCGGCGCGGGAGCGCAGCCCATTGTCGATCGAGTCGTCGAGGCGATCGCGCAACTCCGTCTGCAGAAACAGGCCCAGGGCGGCGAGCACCACCGCCATGACCCCGGCGAACGCCAGCGTGACGCGCACCTTGATCGGCGGCCGCCTCACCTCCGGGCGTCCTCGCGAAGGCGGTAACCCGCCCCGCGCACGGTCTCGATCGACTCCACCCCGAAGGGCCTGTCGATCTTGCGGCGCAGAAAGCGCACGTAGGCGTCGACCACGTTGGAGCGGTTCTCATACTCGTAATCCCAGGCGTGCTCGAGCAGCTGGAAGCGGGAGAGCACCTCACCCGGATGGCGCATGAAGGTCTCGAGCACGGCGAACTCCTTCGGCGAGAGCGCGACCTCGGTGTCGCCCCGCCAGACCCGCCTGGTAGCAGGGTTCAGGCGCAGGTCGCCGACCTCGAGCTCGGTCGGACGCTCGGAGCGGCCGCGGCGAAAGAGCGCCTGCAGCCGCGCCAGCAGCTCTGCGTAGGAGAAGGGCTTGACCAGGTAGTCGTCGGCGCCGCGGTTGAGCCCGGCGACCCGGTCGCGGACCCCGTCGCGCGCGGTCAGCATCAGGATCGGCGACCAGACGCCCGACTCGCGCAGCCGCTGGCATACCTCGAGGCCGTCGATGCCGGGAAGCATCAGGTCGAGCACGATCGCGTCGTACTCGGTTGCCTCTGCCCGCCACAGCGCGTCCTCGCCGCGGCCGACCACGTCGACCGCCATTCCCTCCTTGGAGAGGCCGCGCCGGATTAACGCGGCCATCTTCGCTTCGTCTTCGACGATCAGTACACGCATGAGTTCAGCGGGAATAGTCCGGTGTTTCCATGAAAGGCAGATGAAAGCGCTTTTTCCCGGAGCCGCCCATTTTCACGTGCCTTTCATCTGCTGACGCCAGGGTCGCGCAAACACCAGTCGAAGGGAGTCCAGGATGATCAGCGAGCGAATCACCACCAGGGCGGCGATCGCCATCTGCAGCCTCGCGGCAAGCGTCCCGCTCGCCGCCTGCGGCGGTGACGAGAGCGACGCCGGAGCGCAGTCGGGCCTGCCCCAGGGAAGCGAGCCGGCGAACCTCGATCCGGCCGAGTTCACGACCGAGATCGACAACCCCTACTGGCCGATGTCTCCAGGCAGTCGCTGGGTCTACAGCGAGGTCGAGGGCAACAGCGAGCAGAAGGTCGTGGTGACCGTCACCGACAAGACGAAGAAGATCGCCAACGGCGTCGAGGCGCGCGTGGTGAACGACGTCGTCAGCGAGAACGGTGTGCCGGTCGAGGTCACCGACGACTACTACGCCCAGGACGCCGACGGCAACATCTGGTACCTCGGCGAGGACACCGCCGAGTACGAGAACGGCAAGGTCTCGAGCCGGGGCGGGTCGTTCGAGGCGGGCGTCGACGGGGCCGAGGCCGGAGTCGCGCTGCCGGCCGACCCCCGGGACGGCATGACCTGCCGCCAGGAGTACTACAAGGGCGAGGCCGAGGACACGGGCGAGGTCCTCAGCGTCGACGAGCAGGCCGAGGTGCCCTTCGGCCACTTCACCGATGTGCTCATGACCAAGGACCTGAACCCGCTCGAGCCGAAGAGCCTCGAGCACAAGTTCTACGCCAAGGGCGTGGGGCCGGTGCTGACCCTCGACGTCTCCGGGGCCGCCGGCCGCGAGGATCTGCTCAGCTACCGTCCGGGGGACTGAGCCGGGGTCGAGCGCTGGGCGGACCAGGGCGCTTCGCTGCGCGGCTCGAGGTAGACCACCTCGGTGCCCGCGTAGCGATCGGCCCAGGTTCGCCGGCGTTCGTCCCAGGCGGAGGCGAAGAGACCCAGCCCCAGCGGCAGGATGGAGAAAAGCAGGCCGACGAGGCGCCGCCAGGCTCGTCGCAGCCCGATTCTGGGGCCGTCGGGCCCGTCGATGCGGATGTCGAGGAATCGCATTCCCGGCGTCTGCCCGGAGAGGCTCCAGAAGGAAGCAAGGTAAGTGCCCGCGCTGAGGATCCAGACGACCGTTCCGACCAGCGCGGCCTGGACGCTGAGCTCGGCGTCGACGCCGAAGAGCGAGTTCACCGCTGCGGCGATCAGCGTCGTCACGGCGAGCAGGAGGACGTTGACGATGACCGCGTCGACCGCGGCAGCCGCCGCCCGGCTCGCGAGGCCGGCATCCTCGGAGCGCGACTCGCGCTTGGGCATCCGGCGCAGCGGGCGGAGGAAGCGCTCGACGACGTCGTCGAGGTGCCGCGCGACCTTGGCGATCTGGGCGCCGATGTCGTCGATCAGGCCGATCCCCTGGGAGGCGATCGCCTGGCGGACCTCCGGCGCCTGGGCGACGCGCTCGACCAGCTTCTGGACCTCGTCGCTGGCGAGCAACCGGTCCCAGACGCGGTCGATCATCGCGCTGTCGATCACCTGGTTGAGCGACCGCTCGACGGCTGCGCTCTCGAGGGCGTGCGCCAGGGCCTTCTCGGCGGCGGGGCTCTCCAGCGCCCGGACCACCGCGGCCGACGCCGCCTCTTCGACCGCTTGGTCGATCCCGGTCGCCTCGGCGACCCGCCCGGCCCCCCGGATCCCGGTTCGCGTGCCGGCGCCGATCAGTCGCCCCAGCAGGGGCCGGCCCTCCGAGTCCGGCTGGCGCGGAGGCGTCACGTCGTCGGCCATCCCGCTCGCAAGATAGAGCGGTGGGTGGACGCCTCCGGCGCTGCGCTCGCACGCCCCCGAGCTGCCGTCGCCCGCCGCCGCGGTTTCGGTTAGGTTCCCCTTGCCCACCGGGACGACGTGGAGGACGAAAGTGGACGTAAGCCAGCTGAAGAGAGTTCCCCTGTTCGCGGACGTGCCGGACGAGAGTCTGGCGAAGATCGCGCCGTTCACCAAGGTGGACGAGTTCGCGCCCGGCAAGGCCGTGGTCAAGGAGGGCGCGTACTCGAACGACTTCTACGTGATCGAGGAAGGCACCGCCAAGGTCGAGCGCGACGGCGAGCACCTCGCCGACCTCGGCCCCGGTGACATCTTCGGAGAGCAGGGCCTGCTGCAAGAGCAGCAGCGCTCGGCGACCGTGACGGCCACCGACACCCTGCGGGTGATCAAGATCGAGCACTGGGAGCTCAGCCGCATGCGCAAGTCGATGCCCGAGGTGGTCGCCCAGCTGCAGCAGCAGGTCGAGCAGCGCTCCTCCTAGCGGGTAGAGTCCCGCTCACATACGGTCGGTGGTCAAGGGAAGTCCGGTGAAAGACCGGCGCGGTCCCGCCACTGTGACCGGGTAGAGCCGTCGCTCGATCCGGCCGTCCTCCGGACGGTTTGGGATCAGCCACTGGGAACGCCACAGCGGTTTCCCGGGAAGGCGCGGCGGAGGCCCCGGAAGCCAGGAGACCTGTCCTCCGGCCAGCCAATTGCCCGGGACGACCGCTGCGCGGAAGGCCGGGCGCGACTCCTTCGAGGAAAGGACGGCTGAAATGCCTACTCCCTTGTCCCGGGCGCTTCGAGCGCTCTCACTTGCTGCGCTGGCCGCGGCCCTGATCCCGACCGGCGCGAGCGCCGCCGACGACGTCGTCGCCGGGCACCGCCTCCTCACGCCCAACCCCGCGCCCCAGCCCGGCCCCACCAACATCACCAACACCCGGAGCGTAAAAACAACATACGCTG
>JBKJZF010000128.1:0-2814 GCA_046715315.1 Solirubrobacterales bacterium
TCGGAGTCCTCGACCGACTGGTGCGTCATCGCCTGCGGCACCTCGATCAGCGACTCGACGCCGCCCAGCGACTCGGCGAGCGAGAAGAGGTTGGTCGACGAGGCGATCCGGGTCGCCTCTTGGTGGCGGAATGAGACCATGCCGCCGAAGCCAGGCCAGCGCACGTCGGTGACGCCGTCGGCGCCGCGCAGGTAGTTGCTCACGGCCCGGCCGTTGTCGGTGTGGGCGGCGACTCGCAGGTGCAGCGTGCGCAGCCCGCGATGGACGAGGAAGCAGTCGAACGGGCCCGGCACCGCGCCGACGGAGTTCTGAACGAAACGCACCCGCTCGTGCAGCTCCGGGTCGCGCGCCACGACCGCGCCGCCGACGGAGTCGGAGTGGCCGCCCAGGTACTTGGTGGTGGAGTGCACGACCGCGTCGGCCCCGAGCTCCAGCGGGCGTTGCACGGCCGGGGTGGCGAACGTGTTGTCGACGCAGACCAGCGCGTCGCCCGAGCGCTCGACCACGGCCTCGACGTCGACCACGTTCAACAAGGGGTTGGTTGGCGTCTCGACCCAGACCAGCCTCGTCTCCGGCCGGAGCGCCCGCGCGACCGCCTCTGCGTCGGCCTGATCGACGAGGTCGTGGCTGAGGCCCCAGCCGGAGAGCACCTTGTCGACGAGCCGGAAGGTGCCGCCGTAGAGGTCGGCGGGGAGGATCACGTGGTCGCCGGCGGCGCAGACGGCGGTGATCAACGCATGTTCGGCGGCCATCCCGCTGGCGAACGCCGTCCCGAGCCCGCCCTCGAGCTCGCCGAGCGCGCGCTCCAGCGCCGCCCGGGTGGGGTTGGCGGAGCGGGCGTAGTCGTAGTCCTCGGCGAACTCGCCTGGCGCCGGCTGCACGTAGGTCGAGGTCTGGTGGATCGGCGGCACCACCGAGCCGTAGCTCGGATCCGGTTCGAGCCCGGCGTGAACGGTGCGCGTCGCAAAGCGGGCGCCCTCGGGGACGTTGCTCATCGGGCGGCCAGCGACTCGAGCAGATCGGCACGCGTGACGATCCCGGCCGGCCGTCCCTCCTCCGTGACGAGCAGGGCCTCGGTCTGGCCGCTCAACAGATCGACGGCCTCGCGCACGGGGTCGCCGGCGGGCACCGCGTGGAAGGGAGGCTCGAGCACGTCGACGATCTCAGCGCCCAGCAGCGAGGGATCCTCGACCCCGCGACGCAGCAGGCCGCGCTCGGTGACGGCGCCGGCGATGGTCTGCGGGTCGTGGGAGGAGACCACGATCACCTGCGAGACCCCGTGCTCGTGCATCAGCGCCACGGCGTCGCCAACCTTGGCGTGGGTCTCGACCGTGAGCAGTGGCGGGATCTCACCCTCCGCGTGCTTTCGGGAAAGCACCTCCCCGAGGGTCAGCTCGGCATCGCGCTCGAGGAAGCCGTACTGGCGAAGCCAGGCGTCGTTGTAGACCTTCGAGAGGTAGGAGCGGCCGCCGTCGGGAAGGATCACCAGGACCATCGCGCCCGGATCGTCGATGCCCTTCGCCACCTCGAGCGCCGCGTGCACGGCCATCCCGGACGAGCCGCCGGCGAGGATTCCCTCCGTCTCGGCGAGCCGCCTGGTGACTAGGAAGGAATCGCGATCGGACACCGTTACGTAGCGGTCGACCACCGAGGGGTCGAAGCTCTCCGGCCAGAAGTCCTCGCCCACCCCCTCGACCAGGTAGGGCTTCACCTCGCCGCCCGAGTAGATCGAGCCGACGGGGTCGGCGCCGATCACCTCGATCGCCGGGTTGCGCTCCTTCAGGTAACGCCCTGCGCCGGTGATCGTGCCGCCGGTGCCGACCCCGGCGACGAAGTGGGTGATCTGTCCGCCCGTCTGGCGCCAGATCTCCGGCCCGGTGGTGTGGAAGTGGGCGTCGGGGTTGGCCTGGTTGAAGTACTGATTGGGCTGGAAGGCGCCCGGGATCTCCTCGGTGAGACGGTCGGCGACCCGATAGTAGGACTCGGGGGAGTCGGGCGGGACCTCGGTGGGGGCGACCACGACCTCGGCGCCGTAGGCGCGCAGCAGGTCGATCTTCTCTTTGCTCATCTTGTCGGGCATCACCGCGATCACGCGGTAGCCCTTGAGCACCGCCGCGATCGCCAGTCCGGTGCCCGTGTTGCCGCTGGTCGGCTCCACGATCGTGCCGCCCGGCTTCAGCTTCCCGGCCCGCTCCGCCGCCTCGATCAGCCCCAGCGCGATCCGGTCCTTGATCGAGCCGCCCGGGTTCATCATCTCGACCTTGCCGACGAGCTGGGGGCGCACGTCAGCAATTCGCGAGAGGCGCACCAGCGGCGTCTCGCCGATCGCCTCGAGGATCGAGTCCTTGATCTCGGTGGCCGTTGCCGACTTGGTCTCCATCGCGCCCTCCTCGCTCACCATAGCGGCGCCGGCGGGCCAGCCCGGCGCAAGGCGGCCCAGCGCAAGGCCGGGCTGAAGCCGATCAGGTTCCACGACCTGCGCCACACGTTCGGCACCCTGGCAGCGCAGACCATGGCGCTGACCTCGGTGAAGGAGCTCATCGGGCACGGCGCGTCCGCGAGGCGTCTCGATTAGCCGGGACCTTTGAGATCGAGCTAGCCCGGGCTCGAACCGGCGACGTCCTGGGTGCGATCCAGGATGGCGCTCGGAGGAGAAAACCCGCGCTCTTGGCTCTAGAAAGCGGAATCTGGCCCGCTGGGTCGCAGAGCGCACGGTCGCGGATAGCCGTGGATTACGTTCTATTCGGACACCAGAACGCGGCTGGTGCCCAATGGGAGGGCCCCGCCGGGGCGCGATACTGCGCGGGCTATGTC
>JBKJZF010000129.1:0-7045 GCA_046715315.1 Solirubrobacterales bacterium
GCCCTCCGGTCTCGCTCGAAAGGGAGGCCGTAGTGTTCGAACCGAGCTTCGTCGATCACGGAGGCCACCATGAGTGATGGCACCAGCGCAAACGTTTTCCAACCTGGACAGGCCGAACTGCGGTGGATGGGCGAAACCTCCACCTACTTTCTTGCCACAGGAGAGGTAACGGGCGGAGCGTTCTGCCTCGTCGACGAACAGGCCAGTCGCGGCGAGAGCGTCCCGCTGCATCGGCACCCCGACGACATGGAGTCCTTCTACGTCCTGGAGGGCGAATTGACGCTCTACATCGAAGATCGTCCAGGCGTCCGTGCACCGGCCGGCTCGTTCGCACACCTTCCCGGTGGAACGGTTCACGGCTTCCGAGTCGAGTCCGAAAAGGCGCGTTACCTCATCCTGACGACACCGCGCCACGGCGAGTTCTACCGCGCAATCACCCTCGCATCGCGACCGGGCGGTTTGCCGCCCCTGGAATCGATCGAAGGCCCACAGATCAAACAGGCCGCCAAGGACTTTGGCATCGAGTTCATGGGGCCTCTGCCAGATCCAGCGACCTAGGGGCTATGGCTCCCGCTCTGCGGGCCGAGCGGAACGTTGCGCTTAGGACGAGAAGCGCAATAGCCGCTACGCCGCCATCGGTAGATCCAACGGCGGCAGCCGGAGCGCCTCGGGGTGGTCAATGTCGAGGTTGACCTTGGTCAACGGAGCGGTTTGTCCGGGCGCTCTGCGGCTGCCACCCGTGACCGTACGGGGGGCCCGGCTCGAGCCCGTGGCCGCGCTGCATTTGAGGACGGAATGGTGCTTGGAATGGGCGCCGAACCCGCAAGACCCGCTAAGTGTCAACCCTTCTGAGAGCGGAGCGGGGGCGCTCGTCTCCCGCGGTGGACGCTCAGACTGCGGAGGCGCGAAGCGGCTCGAGCCAGGCCTTAGGCAGCACCGGCGGGGTCCTGCCCGGGTAGTCGGGGACGACCCGGAGGGCCAGCTCCCCCGCCGGGCGGTTCTCGATCGCCGGGCGGAGGTCGTCAAGGCTCAGCGCCAACCGCAGGCTGGGGGCGATCTGGAAGTCGGCGGCGTTCAGCTCCTCGCCGCCGAGTACTCCCTCGGCGATCCAATCGTCGATCCGCTGAAGCATTCCCGGCAGGAGCGAGATGTCGCGGCGCACGTTGTCGTCGTTGGCCTCGTGAGAGCGGGCGTCGAGGGCGATGAATGGGCCGGCCATCTTCACGCCGAGGCCGTGCGGGAGGCCGATCTTCGCCCCCTCCAAGTAGCTGCCAAGCGCCGCCGTGTTCTTACCAAACATCCACAACAGGGGCCGGCGGATCCGCCGCTGGAGGTCCTCGTCGCCGAAGCGCTCGGCCTCCTCGACCTTGGCCCTGCGGTCGGGGTCGGCGGGAAAGAGTGGCGGCTCCGGCTTGATGCGCTCGAGCTCGCGGGTGATCTCACGCGAGCCCTGGGCCCTTCGCCCGTCGATCTTGATCGCCGGCACGGTCACGCGGGGGAATCGCAGCGCCTTGAGCACGCCCCACGAAACCACCGGCAGCAGGTCGGTGCGCTTGTAGGGGATGCCCTTGTGCTCAAGCATCAGCTGCACCGACACGCCGGGGTGGGAGCCGGGGATCGTGAAGAGGCGGACGTCCATCGGGGCGAGCTTAGCCGCCGAGAGTGCGACCGACACGCAGCGAGCCGCGCGGGCTGGTTCGCGTTCGGGACCGTGGTGTTCCGGAACACTCGATCTACGAAACAGAAGGTCACAGGTTCGAATCCTGTCGGGCGCGCTTCAGAACCCTCGCGAATGCGGGGGTTTTGGCGTTCTAGCGGGGCATGACGATGCCGGGGCAGCAGTTATTCGGCAGTTATTCGGTCGCGTGCTCGACAACTGCTTCAACCTGTCTAGGAGCGTCCTCGCCAATCCGATGTCTCCGGAGTCGGCGTAGTGGTAATCAACGTTGAAGCTCTCCTCGAACAGCGGAATCCCGTCAAGCGCCGAGTCGCCGGTCTTCGAGTGTGCCTCTTCGAGGATCGAGTTGAGCGTCGCGGCTGCTGGCCACGCGACCTGCTGTCGTCATGGACGAGAACCCATGGCGTGTCGCAGAATGGGTCATCGGGGTCGTGACGTGGCCTCGAACTGAGCTCCTCGCGGCCACTCAGTAGTTACCACTGAGATCGCGTCCGCACGAAATCCCGCTATCGCTGGGTTCGTTCGCTGCCGATGACCTGAGCGTGTCGCCCACCACTTATCCGTTCCCGCCAGTCACCACGGAGCCCCGCGACGATGGCGCCCCCGCGAGCGCGACGTCTTCGCCGCCCCTCCCGCCTCCCACGAGGGTGGCCACGGGCGCCCGCTCGCGCGCGAGCGCCCGGCGCCGTGTCCTACACGTGGTGGTGGGGGCCGGCTCGTGGCTCGGATTCGCGGGGTTGTGGGTCTGGCAGCTCAATGTCAGCGTTCCGCCCAATTGGCCCATCGCGCTCGCCGGCCTCGCGGGCGTCTTCGGGGCGTACGCCGTGCTGGTCCCCGCATGGGTGCGCTGGAACCGCAGCATCTATCGCCGCAGGCACCGGCGCACGAGCTCTGTGCAGGTCCCGGTGGATTTCGGCCACGACATGATGGGGCGAACCGTTGCCGTCGCGCCCGAGCTCGACCTCGACCCCCCGACGATCGTCGTCACGGTCTCCGAGGACGACTCGACCAAGCTCTACCGAGCGGAGGGCTGACCGATGGTCGACCTGATCCGGGAGATCTCGCAGCAGCCCGTCTACCTCGGAGTCATGTTCTTTCTCGGGGCGTATCCGGTGCTCACAGGCCTCTATTGGATCACGGGGAGCGTCTACTTCTCCCTTCACCGGGAGGCCGAGGACGACGAGTTCTACGCCCTCGAAGACCACCCGCTCGTCTCGGTGGTGGTGGCAGCGCACAACGAGGAGGCGGTGATCGCGGAGACCATCGAGTGCCTGCTCGAGCTCGACTGGCCACGCTTTGAGGTGATGGTCGTGGACGACGGGTCCACCGACGGCACGCGCGCGACCGCTGCGCCCTATGCGGAGGGCGGGCGCATCCGGCTGCTCGCCAAGGAGGTGAACGAGGGCAAGGCGATGGCGCTGAACGACGCGCTTCCGCTCCTGCGAGGCGAGATTCTGCTGGTGGTCGATGCAGACGGCCGGCCCAACCGGGACGTGCTGCGCTGGATGGTCCCGCACTTCGTCAAGGTGCCCCGCCTCGCCGCGGTCACCGGAAACCCGCGCGTCAGCAACACCACGAGCCTGCTCACCAAGCTCCAGGCGATCGAGTTCTCGGCGACGGTGTCGGTCCTCCGGCGCGCCCAGGCTACCTGGGGTCGCTTGATGACCTTCTCCGGGATCTGCACGGCCTTGCGCAAGAGCGCCGTCGAGAAGGTCGGCCGTTTCAAGCCCGAGATGGCGACCGAGGACATCGCGCTGGCCTGGCAGCTTCAGACCGACTACGCCGACGTCCGGTACGAGCCGCGCGCGGTCTTCGCCATGCAGGTCCCAGAGACAATGGCGGCATGGTGGAGCCAGCGCACCCGCTGGGCCCGGGGCCTCGGGCAGGTCCTGCGGGCGCACTCCGGCGTGATGGCGAGCTGGGACAAGCGGCGGATGTGGCCGGTGTGGCTGGAGGCCTTCGGCTCGGCTCTCTGGTCGCACCTCTTCTTCGCGTCGGCGGCGTTCTGGGTCGTGGCTCTGGCCGCCGGGGTCTACGGCTTCGGCGGCAATCCGATCCCCAACTTCTGGGGCCTGATGATCGCCAGTGTTCTCGTCGGTCAGATCTCGATCGGGCTGTGGCTCGACGGGCGCTACGACTCCACCGTTCGACGCTACGCGCTCTGGCTGCCGATCTACCCGATCGCCTACTGGATCCTCACGTCGGCGGCCTCCGTGCGCGCTCTCGGCCCCGGCATGGCGCGCCGGCCAAGCGGCGCGGTCACCTGGACCTCCCCAGAGCGCTTCGACGACTGAGGCGAACTCGGCGCCCTCTGAAGCCTTGCGGCCGAGGCCGTCTCGCACCCGCTTCCCCTGCCCGCTCGCGCGCCCTGCGCAATGCCTTGGGGACGAAGTCCACGCCCGTGACCTGCCAGCCTCGCTTCGCCAGCTCAACGGCCCAGATTCCGCTGCCGCAGCCGAGGTCGAGCACCAGCCCGTGGGGCGGCTCCTTTCCTGCCTCCTCGCGGGCGAAGAGGGCTGCGATCTGCTCGGCAGCCGTCAGCTCTGACATCCGCTCCCAAGGGGTGAAGCCGACCCGATAGACCCCGGGGCGAGGCTAGGTCCTACAGACCGCGTACATCCTGATCGGCTTCGGGTCGGTGGACGGCGCGTTTCCTACCACCACGTGAAGAGAATCGTCAGGGACGGTGTTCGCGTCGGTCGAGTCGTCGGCAAGGTTCATCGCCACGGGATGGGCTTCTGAGGCCGCGCCCCCCAGCCGCACGCCCCCGCCCACGACGTGGGCCCCGGTGGGACACGCGGCGTCGGTCGTGATCGTCACACCGGGGGGGATGAGGAATTGGCCGCCGACCAAATAGCTGGGGTCGAACTGGACGCAGCGCGCCTCCACCGTCGCCGTTCCCGAGCCCGCCGTCGAGTTCCGAACGCGAACCTTCCAGCCATCGTCGGGCCTGCTGCCACGGTCGCCGCCGTCGATCGGGTAGGAGGAATTGAGGTAGCTCTGAAACGCGTCGGCTTCGATGAAGCCGCCGCCGCCGCTGACTTGGGTGCCAGCCGGACAGGAGACCTTCACCGCCGCTGCCCCACCGGCCTCCACCGTCTTCGTCTCTCTCACGCGTCGGACCTCGCGGTCCATGCAGGCGGCGGTCACGCTTGCGGTCTTCCCGCTTCCCGCGAGATTCGCCCAGACGGTCACCCAGCTTTGCCCGCTGGCTAAGGATTCGTCCCCCGGCGCCGAACGGGTGAATTGCGACTCCGCGAAGTCCCCACCTATCTCGACCCCGCCCCCGACAAGACGAGTCCCGCTCGCGCACTCGGCGTCGGGACCGATCTCGACACCATTCGGCACGATCGGCGCCGACGAGGAGTTTCCGCTGTAGTTGACCCCGCCGACCGTGCCCAGGTCGATGGTTCCCGCGAAAGCCGTTTCGGCGAGGATCGCGACGCAAGCGCCACCGTCCATGCGACAACAGAGGCCGCTGCCAGTGCCCGAGTGTGCCGCGGCTTGCCTTCCGCGCCCGCCCCGCTCACACGCTGAGCGTAGCGCTCTCCTTCATTCAGGACAGCCCGCCAAGTGAACGCAACCTGACGCGGCCTTCCGCCAGGCACCTGTTCACCTTGGTGTAGGTCCAGCCGGTGATCGCCTGGATCTCGGCGTAGGAATAGCCCTCGGCCTGGAGGGCGATCGCCCGGCGCTCCTGCGGCTTCAGCCGCGCCAGCAGCCGCCCGGCGCGCGCGGCGCGCTCCTGTTGGAAGAGCAGCTCCAGCGGGCCCGGCGACTCGCAGCGCAGCCGATCGGGCTCCTCGCCGGCGCCGCAGCGCTCGCGCTGGCGGCGGAGCGCGAGCGCCTCCCGGCGGATCACCACCTGCATCCAGGCGGCGAGGCGGGGGAGCTCGACCGCGGGGCCCTTGGTGATCAGGATCTCGAGCGAGCGCTGGAGGGCGTCCTCGGCGTCGTCGGGGCAGAGCGAGTAGCGGCGGGCGCTTCTCAGCAGCCCCGGGCGGGCGGATGCGATCAGCGCGACGACGGGGGCGTCCACGCCGGTTGACAACCCCGCGCCCGCGGACGGCGCCCCGGGAACGCGCGTGCAGGAGGTCGAACGCGGGCAAGAGCGCGCCCGCCGCCGGTATCCTCGGCCCCTCTTGAAGGGCGTCGCATGACCACCTGCATCGTCAGCGGAGGAGCGGGCTTTCTGGGCTCGCACCTGTGCGACCAGTTGCTCGCCAAGGGCCACCGGGTGATCTGCGTCGACAACCTCGACACGGGGTCGCTGCAGAACATCGAGCACATCGACGGCCCCGACTTCGTCTCGCTCAACCACGACGTGACCGAGCCGCTTTACGTCGACGAGGAGATCGACTTCGTCTACCACCTGGCCTCGCCCGCCAGCCCGATCGACTACGCCCGGCTGCCGCTGCACACGCTCAAGGTCGGCTCCTACGGCACCCACAACATGCTCGGCCTGACCAAGCTGCACCGCGCCCGCTTCCTTTTGGCCTCGACCTCCGAGGTCTACGGCGACCCGCAGGTCCACCCCCAACCCGAGGACTACTGGGGCCATGTCAACCCGATCGGCCCCCGAGGCGTCTATGACGAGGCCAAGCGCTACGCCGAGGCCCTGACCATGGCCTACCACCGCCAGCAGGGCGTCGACACCGCGATCGCGCGCATCTTCAACACCTACGGGCCGCGGATGCGCCCGCATGACGGCCGGGCGATCCCCACCTTCCTGCGCCAAGCGCTCCAGGACAAGCCGCTGACCGTCTTCGGCGACGGCAGCCAGACGCGCAGCTTCTGCTTCGTCGACGACGAGATCCGCGGGCTGATCGCGCTCTCCGAGTCGGACGCGCACCTGCCGGTCAACGTCGGCAACCCGGACGAGTTCACCCTGCTCGAGCTGGCGCAGGTGGTCGTCGAGGTGACCGAGTCGCGCTCGGAGATCGTCTTCGAGGCGCTCCCGGGCGACGACCCGCAGACCCGCCAGCCCGACACCAGCAGGGCACGTGAGCTGCTCGGGTGGGGGCCCGAGGTCAGCCTGCGAGACGGGCTGCGGCTGACGATCGAGCGCGCGGGAGTCGAGCGCCTGGTCGACGCCGGCGGCTGATCCTGCTGCGGATCGCCCACCTGACCGCAACCTTTCCCCCGTACCGCGGCGGGGCCGGCAACACCGCGTTTCGATTCGCCACCGAGCAGGCGGCGCGAGGCGACCAGGTGGAGGTCTTCACGGCGCCCGCCCCCGGCGAGGCCCCGGACCCGGGCGGCGTCGTCGTCCACCGCCTCGATCCGCTCTTCGCCTTCGGCAACGCGCCGATGATCCCCGCTCTCGCCCGCGTGGAGGGCTTTGACGTGGTCCACCTCCACTACCCC
>JBKJZF010000130.1:0-4763 GCA_046715315.1 Solirubrobacterales bacterium
TGGGCCTGGATGCGTCGATCCTCAGCCCGCCACCGGTGTGGGAGGCCTCTGGTCACCTGGCCAACTTAACGGACCCGCTCGTCGACTGCAAGGAGTGCAAGGAGCGCTGGCGGCTCGACAAGCTGGACGACCCGAACACGTGCCCCGGCTGCGGGGCGAAGAACAGCTTCACCGAGGCACGGCAGTTCAACCTCATGTTCAAGACCCACGCCGGGCCCGTCGAGGGCGCCGGCCACGAGGTGTACCTGCGGCCCGAGACCGCGCAGGGCATGTTCCTCAACTTCAAGAACGTGCTCGAGACCTCGCGCAAGAAGCCGCCCTTCGGCATCGCGCAGGTCGGCAAGTCGTTCCGCAACGAGATCACCCCCGGCAACTTCGTCTTCCGCACCCGCGAGTTCGAGCAGATGGAGATGGAGTACTTCGTGCCGCCCGGCGAGGCTCCGAAGTGGTTCGAGCACTGGACCAAGCAGCGGTTCGACTGGTACGTGGACCTCGGCATCCGCGGCAACTACCTGCGCCTGCGACCGCACGACGCCGACGAGCTCTCGCACTACTCGTCTCACACCTCGGACATCGAGTACCTGTTCCCGATCGGCTGGTCGGAGCTGGAGGGGGTCGCCAACCGCGGCGACTTCGACCTCACCCAGCACGCCGAGTTCTCGGGCGAGAAGCTCGAGTACTTCGACCAGAACTCGGGTGAGCGCTACGTCCCGCACGTGATCGAGCCCGCCGCCGGCGCCGACCGCGCCGCCCTCGCCTTCCTCGTCGACGCCTACGACACCGAGGAGGTCGAGGGGCGCCAGCGCACCGTGCTGCGCCTGCATCCGCGGCTGGCCCCGGTCAAGGCGGCGGTGCTGCCGCTGGTCTCCAAGGAGGGGATGCCGGAGAAGGCACGCGAGG
Source organism: Solirubrobacterales bacterium (assembly GCA_046715315.1). Classification (GTDB taxonomy): domain Bacteria; phylum Actinomycetota; class Thermoleophilia; order Solirubrobacterales; family 70-9; genus JBDTSW01. Next base: position 901 of record JBKJZF010000130.1, read on the forward strand.
TGTTCGCGCAGATCCGCCGCCGCCTGCCGGCCGAGTTCGACGAGGGCGGATCGATCGGTAAGCGCTACCGCCGCCGGGACGAGATCGGCACCCCCTGGGGGATCACCGTCGACGGCCAGACGATGACCGACGACACCGTCACCCTGCGCGACCGCGACTCGCTCGAGCAGTCACGCGAGCCGATCGAGGGCCTCACCGACCGCCTCGCGGCGAAGCTCGAGGAACCCTGGCAGAGCCCCAAGGGCTCCTAGGGCGTCACCGGCCCGGCCAGCGCTCGCCGCCGCCGAGGCGCTCGAGCCCGACCCAGCCGAAGTCCATCGCCAGCTCGAGCACGCGCTCGCGGGAGACCTCCGGGTGATCGTCCCACCAGTTGGCGAGCGACTGCACGGCGCCCGTCAGCTGCTGGGCCATCATCTCCGAGGCCTGCACGAACTCGGGGTCGGCGGCTCGGTAGGCGTCGGGCGCGTTGGCGACCATCAGCGCGGCGATCGTCTGGGTCACCTCTCCCTGGAGGCGGGCGAAGGCCTCGGCGATGTCGGGATCCTCGACGTTGCGGAACAGCAGGCGCGAGGCCACCGGGTGGTCGGCGACGAAGGCGAGGAACGCGTCGACGCCATCACGCAGGCGCTCCTCCTCGGTGTCGGCGGCGGTGATCGCCGCGATCACGCGCCCCAGGAGCTCGTCGACGTGCATCTCCAGCAGCGCCCGCTCAAGCTCTCGCTTCGACGGGAAGTGCTCGTAGATCAGGGTCTTCGAGATCCCGCCCCTGGCGGCGACATCCTCCAGCGACGCCCCGTGGAAGCCGCGCTGCGAGAAGACCTCGAGCGCCGCGGCCAGGATCACCTCGCGCCGCTGCGCCGCCGGCATCCGCCGGCGGGCGGGCGATTGGGCTTGTGTGACGGGTGTCATCGACCTCGATGCCATAACTGACTCGTCGGTCAGTTAGTCTACGGGCAACCGGGCACGCACTTTTGGAAGGGTTGAGATGAGCGTTGCGCAGAAGGACGGGATCGAGCGGTCCTACGCCGACCAGATCACCTACGAGGACCTCTATCGCCGCTGGGAGGAGGGCAACTGGAAGACCAGCGAGCTCGACTTCTCCGAGGACCGCGAGGGCTGGGAGGCCCTCTCCGAGATCCAGCGACGTTCCGGGCTGTGGATCTACTCGATGTTCTTCTTCGGCGAGGACTCGGTCACCGACAACCTCTCCCCCTACATCGACGCCGCGCCCAAGGAGGAGCAGAAGTACTTCCTCGCGACCCAGCAGGTGGACGAGGCGCGCCACGCGATCTTCTTCCACCGCTTCTTCAAGGAGGTGATCGGCGCCGGCGACTCGATCGCCTCGACGCTGGCCTACACAGAGGCGCAGCTCGGGTGGGGCTACCGCCAGGTCTTCGAGCGCCTCGACCAGATGGGCGAGGAGCTTCGCCGCGACCGCTCGCTGCCGAAGTTCGCCCAGGCGATCACCCTCTACCACCTGGTCGTCGAGGCCACCCTCGCCCAGCCCGGCCAGCACTTCATCGAGGACTACTTCGCCAAGGCGGGGACGATGCCGGGCTTCAGCGCCGGCATGGCCAACGTCTCGCGCGACGAGCAGCGCCACATCGGCTTCGGGGTCAAGGTGCTCTCCGAGCTGGTCGCCGAGTCCGACGAGTGCAAGGCCGCGATCGACGAGATCCTGCGCGAGGTGATGCCCTACTCGCTGGCCGTCTTCGTGCCGCCGGGCTTCGACCGCTCCTACACGCGCTGCTACGGCTTCGAGATGGAGGACATCTTCGCCTTCGGCCTGCGCTCGGTGCGGGCGAAGTGGAACGCGATCGGCTACCCCTTGGACGAGATGTCACCGGGCGTCTTCCCGGTCGATCCCGCGCTGGCGCCGGAGGAGGTCGCGGCGCGGCAGATCAAGCTGCTCGAGTCCGGGGTGACGGGCGAGCCCAACGGCGCGCCCGCGTCGTCGCCGGACGTCCAGCAGCTGTTCTTCGACGTCGTCGCCAACTCCGCCGACACCAGCGTCGTCAACGGCCGGCCGCTGACGGTGCAATGGCGCTTTAGCGACGCCGACCCCTGGCACGTGATCGTCGAGAACGGATCCACCCGCGCCCAGCACGGCGAGGCGAGCGCCCCCAATGTCACCCTTGAGACCAGCTGGGCCGACTGGATCAACATCTCCAAGGGCGCGATCGACCCGCGCAAGGCGCTGCTTCGCGGCCGCCTCAAGGTGAGGGGCGGCCCCCGCGGCCTCTACGCCTTCACCCGTGCCTTTCCCCGGCGCGCGCGCCCGAGCCGCGCTCCCTGACGCGCCTCGCTTGCGCAGGCAGGCCGGTGGAGTTCGGGGACGTGGCTAGGTCGACGCGGTTTCCGCGGGGGCGGTGGGGGCGGTGGTGGTCGAGGTGTACTCGAACTCCTCCTCGGCGCCGAAGAGCCGGTCGAGCACCGACTTGCGGATCTCCTCGCTGAGGACGACGGCAAGCACGGCGCCCACGATCGCGATCAGCACGAGGTTGCGGAAGCCGTGGCTCTCGCGCTTGCCGCGGAGCTGGTCGGATGCCTCGCGAAGCGACTCGGCGGCGCTGCGAAGCTCCTTGTGGACCTTGCGGTCGTCCATCAGCTTCTTCGCCGGCTGGCCGTTGTTGACCCGCGCGTAGGCCTTCTTCGCGGAGCGATACGCGTCCTGCAGATTCTCCCGCAGGTCCTCGTCCTCGATCAGCCTGCGCACGTACTCGTTGTCGGCTGCCGAGCGGCCGGCCTCCCATGCCTTCTCAGCCCTGATTCCTGTCGCCATTGCCTACATCTCCTCCTGCGGATTTCCTCGCTCGCCTGGGTCTGCTCCTGAGCATATACCCGTCCTGGGGAGCTCTAGATGTAAGACCCGAGCACGTTGTTCAGCTCGGCGAGCCGAACTCCGGGCGGCCTCTTGGCGAGGGAGCCGTGTGGACGCTTGAAGTTGTAGCGCCATAGCCAGCCCTCGAGCGCTCCGGTGCGCTCCGCCGAGTTGCGGTAGATGGCTCCGTAGGCCCAGCCGCCCAGCATCGTGCGGATGAAGCGCTCGGCCTTGCCATTGGTCTGGGGCCGGTAGGGCCGGGTCCGCTTGTGGCGGATCGCGAGCGCCCGGCAGGCGATCGCGTGCACGGTCGAGCGATAGGCAGAGCCGTTGTCGGTCATCACCGCCTCGACCCTGACCCCGTGGCGCCGGTAGAAGGCCAGGGCCCGGCGCAGGAACGCGACCGCCGTGGTGGCCTTCTCGTCGGCGAGGACCTCGACGTAGGCGAGGCGGGTGGCGTCGTCGACGCAGACGTGGACGAACTCCCAGCCGATCCCGCGAGCGTGCTTGGTGCGCTTGCCGGTCATCCGGTGACCCGCTCCCACGCCGATCTTGACCAGCTTCTTGACGTCGATGTGCAGCAGCTCGCCTGGCCGCTCCTTCTCGTAGCGGTTGGCCGGCTCGACGGGCTCCAGGCGAGAGAGCTTGCCGAGGCCGATCCGGGTGAGGATCCCTGAGACGGTCGAGAGCGCCATCTCAAGGCACTCGGAGATCTCGGCGCCGGTCATCCGCAGCCGACGCAGGGCGGCGATCACCTCGATCCGCCGCTCATCGGTGCGGTTGGCGACCGTTCTCGGGGCCGAGGAGCGGTCGACCAGGCCCGCCTCGCCCTCGGCCCGATGGCGCTCAACCCACTTGCGGCAGGTGCGCTCGCTCACTCCGGCGGCCTCGGCCGCCTGCGTGAGCGACCACCCCTCATCGACGACGCGGCGGACCATCACCGCCCTTCCCTTCGGGCCGAGGGCAGCGTTAGCGTGCAACTTCATCCGGTTCCTCCTTCGGAGCCTGGTTGGGCTTGCACCCCCAGCCTCCAAGGAGGTCC
>JBKJZF010000131.1:0-10206 GCA_046715315.1 Solirubrobacterales bacterium
GTCGAATACGACGGTGCCCGCAAGTGCTGCGGCTTCCCGGTGATCACGATGAACCGCGAGACCTCGCTGCGGCAGTCGGGCACCCACCTGGGCGACGCGCTCGACGCCGGCGCCGACTGCCTGGTGACGCCGTGCCCGCTATGCCACCTCAACCTCGACATGCAGCAGCCCGAGGCGGCCAAGGTCGTCGGCCGCGACCTCGGGCTGGCGGTCCTTCACCTGCCCCAGCTCGTCGGCCTCGCGCTCGGCTTCGAGCCGAAGCAGCTGGGGATGCCGATCCACGTCGCCTCCACCGACTGGGTCGCCGACCGGTTCGCCGGCACCGTCACCGCGGCAGGCTGAGCCCCCGTCAGCGGCTCATCCGCCGCTCGATCCAGCCCGCGCCGACCGTGTCGGTGAGTCCGTGGGCGGTGATCGAGGCGAGGATGACGAAGGCGGCGACGTCGAAGACCAGCGACCCGTTGGCGACCGCCTCGTCGAGGACCAGCAGCGCGAACAGCATCGAGGCCACGCCCTTGGGCCCGAACCAGGCGATGAACGCCCTGTGCGGGCCGGGGAGCCTGGTCCCCGCCAGCGAGGCGAACACCGCCACGGGCCGCGCCACGAGCAGGGCGAAGGGGATGAACGCGATCAGCGCCCAGACCGAGCCGTCGTAGCCGGTGGCGACGATGATCGCCCCGAAGACGAAGAACGTCAGCACCTGGAAGATCGCGCTGACGTTCTCCGAGAAGACCGGGAAGCGCTCGGTGATCTCGTGGTCGGTCGCGCCCAGGGCGATCGCCGCGACGAAGGCGGCGATCAGGCCGTTGCCGAAGGTGACGTCCGCGAGGCCGAACGCGACCAGCCCGATGCCGACGGCGAAGATCCCCTCGTAGCCGGCGGTTATCCCCCGCGGCGCCAGCTGGTGCAGCCGCCCCCCGGCGAGCCCGAGCACGACCCCCACCAGCGCGCCGAACGCCGCCTCGCCGACCAGCTCGGCCGCCTCGGTGCCGGCATCCCCGCCCGGCGTCGCCAGGACGAGGAAGAAGAGCACGAAGGGGAGCGCGAGCCCGTCGTTGAGGCCGGATTCGAGGTTGAGCGTGTGGCGGATGACCTCGGGAACCCGCTGCGCGGTGACGACCGTCGAGGTGACGACCGGGTCGGTGGGCGAGAGCACCGCGCCCAGGAGGAAGGCCTCGGCCCAGCTGAGGCTTCCAAAGAGCAGCTTTGCCCCGACGGCGAGCAGCGCCAGCGTTGCCGGCATCGCCAGCACCAGCGCTCTGGCCGGCGGCCCCCAGTGCTTGGTCAGCAGCTCGCGGTCGACCACCAGGCCGTCGGAGATCAGGGTCAGGATCAGCGCCAGCTCGACCAGCTCGAAGACTCCGGGGTCGGAGACGTCGACGCTGACGACGCCGGCCAGCGCCAGCCCGATGCCGAGCGCCACCGAGAGCACCGAGGTCGAGAGCACCGTCCCCTTCATCAGGCCGGAGAGCCCGGCGGCGACGGTGAGCACGGCGCCGACGATCAGCAGCGCCTCGCCGAAGTCCAGATCCATACGCCCTTATATCGGGGGGGCGCGCTACCTCGCCGAGCGATCCACCCAGTCGACCTGCCGGCTGCAGGCGAAGCGCGCCGGCGCCAGCCTCTCGCCGGACCCGGGTTGCGGCGCCTTGACCCCGTGCACATATGCGGGCCTGGCCGCGGTGGCGCCGAGCGTGCCGAGATGCGCGACCGAGGTCGTGCCCAGCAGCCGGCCCGCGAGGGGTGGGCTCTCGACCGTCGCGGTCACCTCCACCGGCCCGCCGTCCGACTCCAGCATCCCGGCTGGCCAGAAGGGCGCCACGCCCCGGTAGTCGAGGTTTCCGGGGAGCTCCGCCTCGAGGCCGGGAGCGGTGAGTGTGACCGGCCGGGTCGCGTCGTACTGCAGCGACAGCGACCAGAGCCCCGGCGGGAGGTCGATCGTGATCGTGGCGGGCGCGCCGCTCTCGATCGTCGCCGCCGGGCTCCACCCGCCGGCCTCCGCGCGCACGGGCGCCTGGGCCGCGAAGGCGACCAGGCCGCTCGAGGGGCGGCCTCCGCGGCAATCGAGCTCGGCGGTGGGCGTGGCGCCGGGCTCCATCGGCTCGCGCCCTTGCGGGGACTTCATCTGGCGCCAGAGGATGTAGGAGTCGGTCACCTCGACCGCCTCGTATCCAAGCGGGGGGCCGCTCGCATACGAGGCCCGGGTCGTGACCACGTAGGGGAAGCGGGCGAGCGTGGAGGCGGTGACCGAGTCGAAGTCGAACTTCGAGCCGACGTTGGAGAGCTCGAAGTTGGGCTTGACGAAGTAGGGGTCGTAGAAGTTGCGGACGTGGGTGAACGGCCGCGAGCCGCGCAGCTCGTAGAGGACGAAGTTGTCGCGCCCCAGGAACAGCACCTTCTCGCCCTCGACGATCGGGCGGATCCGGGCCAGCTCGGAGGCGTGGTCGGTGGGGGCGACCGGCGCCTGGCGCAGGACGAGGAACGAGGAGAGCCCGATCCCGGCGAGCAGAGCGGCGGCGATCGCCAGCCGAGTGCGCGCGACGGGGCGCCCGTCCAGCAGCCCGCCGAGCGCGACCAGGGTGACCAGCGGGGCGGCGATGGCGAGGGCCTTGGCCGAGGTGTAGACGGTGCCGAGGGCGCGGGCGCCGACGTAAACGACCAGGGCGGTGAGGAGCGCGGCCGGGACGGCGGGTCCGTGCCGGCGGATCCAGCGCGGCAGGCCGAGGCACAGCGCCAGCGCCCCCAGGGCCGCCCCGGCGTAGAAGGCGATGGCCGGGAGGCCGCCGGAGCCGGCGCTCAGCCGGAACTCGCTGGTCGGCCAGACGCCCAGCCCCTGCAGCGGCGAGAGGTGGCCACGCAGGTTGCCGAGCCCTCCCTCGTTGGCGCGGCTCGGGTCGAGCGCGCGGAAGTCGGCGAAGTCGACGAGGCGGCCGATATCGGGGGCGACCAGGGCCAGGGCTACGCCGAGCGCGACCGCGGCGGCCAGGGCCGCCCGCCGAACGAGCGCGCCCGTGATCCGCGGCTGGGGCCGGCGCACCAGCTCGATCGTCCCCCAGACGACCACCGTCCCGGCGAGCCAGACGAGCCCGGGGAAGCTGTAGACGTAGGCGACCCCCGCCGCCAGGATGCCGAGGGCAGCCGCCTCTCGCGCCGACCGAACCTGCGCCAACAGCAGCGCAAAGGCGAGCACGAAGAGGGCCAGGATCGGCTCCTTGAAGGCCTCCTGAGCCAGGTAGGCGACGATCAGGTACGGCAGCGCCGTCGCCACCGCGGCGAGCGTCCGCGCCAGCGGACGCAGTCGGTCGAGCGCGCCGAACGCGACCAGCGCGGTCAGCGCCGGGATCGCCAGCGTGAGCCCGGCGAAGGAACGGACGGGATCTGTCCCCAGCACCTTGGCGAGCCCGGCGACCAGAGCGTGCGGGCCGAGCGGGTAGCCCTGGTCGATCAGCACCGGCTCGGGCACGAAGCGCTGGTCGAGCCAGGAGGCGAGCAGCAGGTGCGATGCCATGTCGTCGTTGACGAGGCCGACCCCGAGGATCCCCACCCGGCCGGCGACGACAAACGGGATCGAGGCCACGGCGAGCGCGACCAGCATCGTCGGGAGGGCACCGGCCAGGCCGGCGAGGTTCGTGGGTCGCGAGACGAGCAGGAAGATGGTCGAGACGGCGACGATCAGGGCGATCGCGACCGCGACCGCCGTCGCGTGACCCGGGAGCCGGATCGCGATCCCGGCCGTGACCAGCAGCAGCGCCAGGCCGACGGCGCCGCCCAGCCATGCCAGGTCGCGCCGTCGGCCGAGCGACAAGGCCGCCTGTCCGACCACGACCGAGGCCAGGCAGACGACGGCCACCGATGCGTAAGCGCCGATCAAGGGCGCGGATCGTAGATCAGGCGGCGAGGCCGGCGGCGCGCTCGGGAACGCGCACGAGGTCGCGCTCGTGCAGCAGCTCGGCCAGCTGGACGGCGTTGGTCGCCGCGCCCTTGCGCAGGTTGTCGCCGACGACCCAGAGGTTGAGGCAGCGGTCGTGCGAAGGATCGCGGCGGATCCGCCCGACCAGCACCTCGTCGCGGCCCGCGGCGTCGATCGCCAGCGGGTAGACGCCGTCGCCCGGCGAGTCCATGACGACCACGCCGGGCGCCGCGGCCAGCAGCGCGCGGCAGTCCTCGGGGGTGAGGTCACCGCGGGTCTGGACGTTGATCGACTCGGAGTGGCCGGTGACGACGGGAACCCGGGCGCAGGTCGCGGAGATCCGCAGCTCGTCGGAGGAGACGCCGAAGATCTTGCGCGACTCCGCCATCACCTTGCGCTCCTCGGTGGTGTAGTCGTCGCCGTCCTTGAAGGCCTCGACCTGCGGCAGGACGTTGAAGGCGACCTGGTGTGGGAAGACCTCGGCGGTGGGGGATTCGCCCGCCAACACGGCCCGCGACTGCTCGCGCAGCTCGGCGATCGCGTTGCGGCCCGTCCCCGAGACCGACTGGTAGGTGGAGACGACGAGGCGCTCGATTCCGACCTGGCGCTGGATCGGCGCCAGGGCCACCATCATCTGCATCGTCGTGCAGTTCGGGTTGGCGACGAGACCCTTGTGGGACTCGATCGCGTCGGGGTTGACCTCGGAGACGACCAGCGGCACGTCGTCGTGCATGCGCCAGTACGAGGTGTTGTCGATGACCACGGCTCCCGCGGCGACGAACTTCGGCGCCCATTCGGCACTGACGGCGCCGCCCGCCGAGGAGAGCACCAGGTCGAGGCCCTGGATCGAGTCGGAGCCGAGCACCCTGACCTCGAGCTCGCCGGCGGCGAAGGCGACCGTCTGTCCCGCCGAGCGGGCGGAGGCGAACGCCACCACCTCGGAGGCGGGGAACTCGCGCTCGGCGAGGATCTCGAGGATCGTCGAGCCGACGGCGCCGGTGGCGCCGAGGATGCCGACCCTGTAACTCACGGGGACACCTTCGGGCGGTGCTCGGTTCCGGTCGGGTCCTCGCGCCGGATCGCGTCGGCACCGAGGTCGAAGGCCTTGTGCAGCCCCTCGACCGCGTCCGGGACGCGGTCGGCGGCGACGACGCAGGAGATCTTGATCGGCGAGGTGGAGATCATCTCGATGTTGATCCCCGCCTCCCCGAGGGTCTGGAAGACCTTGGCGGCGACGCCGGGATGGCTGCGCATGCCGGCGCCGACGATCGAAACCTTGCCGATCGCCTCGTCGGTCGAGATCCCCTCGCCGACGCCGAGCTCCTCGATCGTGTCGAGCGCGGTGCGCAGATCGTCGCGACCGACGGTGAACGAGAGGTCCGCCTTGTGGTCGGCGGAGACCGGCTCGTTCTGAATGATCATGTCGACGTTCACGTTCGCGTCGGCGAGCGCGCCGAAGACCTTGCCGGCTACCCCGGGCTCGTCGCTGAGGCCGGTGATCGTCACCCGCGACTCCTCGGTGGAGTGGGCGACTGCTGTTACGAGTGGTCGTTCCATCGTCTCGTCCTCTGAGACCACGAGGGTACCGGCGCCCTGCTCGAACGAACTGCGGCAATGGATGCGGACGTCGTGGTTGCGCGCGTACTCGACCGCCCGCAGCTGCAGCACCTTCGCCCCCGAGGCGGCCATCTCGAGCATCTCCTCGAAGGAGACGACGCTGAGCTTGCGCGCGTCCGCGACGATCCGCGGGTCGGCGCTGAAGACCCCGGCGACGTCGGTGTAGATCTCGCAGACGGTCGCGCCGACGGCAGCCGCGATCGCCACCGCCGTGGTGTCGGAGCCGCCGCGGCCGAGGGTGGTGACGTCACGGCTCGCGCCCGACACTCCCTGGAAGCCGGCGACGAGCACGATCCGGTCCTGCTCCAGCCCCTCGCGGATGCGATCGGCGCGGACGTCGAGGATGCGTGCCTTGGTGTGCGAGGAGTCGGTCACGATCCCCGCCTGCGAACCGGTGAGCGAGATCGCTTGGTGGCCGAGGTCGTGGATCGCCATCGCGCAGAGCGCGCACGAGATCCGCTCGCCGACCGAGAGCAGCATGTCCATCTCGCGCGGGACGGGCTCCTCGGACACCTCGTGCGCCATGCCGACCAGTGCGTCGGTGGTCTGGCCGCGGGCCGAGAGCACCGCGACGACGCGCTGCCCGCTCTCGCGCGAGGCGACGATTCGCGCGGCCGCGCGCTTCAGGTCCTCGGGCTCGGCGACCGAGGTGCCACCGAACTTCATCACCACCGTCTCGGGCATCGACCGTCTGAGGATAGGGACGTCCGCGGCCAGGCGCCGGTGTGATCCGGGTCACACACCCGGATCCCTTCGCGCTGGTATATCTGCCTAGAGATGGAGCTGACTGATCCGGTCGCGCGCGCTCTCAGCGAGCTCGCGCCGGGCACCCGCGCTCTGCTCGATCTCTCGCTGCGTCGCGCGCTGTCCGACGAGGAGCTGTCGAGGCTGGTCGCAGCAGGCCCCGGCGAGATCGCGCTGCGACGCGAGCGCGCGCTCGACGGGATCGCCGCCGAGGCCGGGATCGACGGCCCGGGGGCTCGCGACCAGGTCAGCGCCCGGTTGCTCGCCGTCCCCTCCGAGGTGTGGCTGGCAACCGAGGAGTCGCGCGCGCCGGAGCCGGCGCCGGTCGGCGGTTCGCCCAGGACGCAGATGTTTGACGCCCTCGCACGTTTCACCCAGAAGCGCCGCCGCCTGGTCGCGATCGGCGCCCTCGTCTTCTTCCTCGCCGCGGGCGCGCTGGGCAGCTCGGTCGCCGACCGGCTCGACCCGTACGGCGCCGAAGACCCCGAGACGGAGTCCGTGATCGCCACCGACCGGCTCGAGCAGGCCGGCTACCGCCCGCCGAGCGTGATCGTGCTGATCGAGGATGTCGACGTTCGCAGCCCAGCCGGCCGCAAGCGCGTCGAGGAGGTCGCGGCCGGGCTCGCCGACGATGCCGATGTTCGCGAGGTCAACGGCTTCCTCACCACCGACTCGCCGGCGTTCGTCTCGCGCGACGGCGACACCACCTACCTGGCGGTGAGCCTGATCCCGACCTCAGACGACGAGGTCCAGGACGCCGGCGAGCGGATCGCCTCAGAGCTAGAGGGTGAGCCCGGGGTCAGCGTCGGCGGCAACGCCGTCGCCCAGCAGCAGGTCAACGAGCAGGTCGAGAAGGACCTGCGCACGGCCGAGCTCTACGCCTTCCCGCTCCTCTTCCTGCTCTCGCTGCTCTTCTTCCGCAGCCTGGTCGCCGCAGCGCTGCCGCTCCTGGTCGGTGGGCTGGCGATCGTCGGCACCTTCCTGATGCTGCGCGTCGCCAGCGAGCTGACCTCGGTCTCGATCTTCGCCCTCAACCTGGTCACCGGCCTCGGCCTCGGCCTGGCGATCGACTACAGCCTGTTCATCGTCTCCCGCTATCGCGAGGAGATCGCCCGCACCGGCCCGGGGCTGGAGGCGATGCGGCGCACCCTGGCCACCGCCGGGCGCACGGTCCGGATCTCGTCGCTGACCGTCGCCGGGGCGCTCGCCGCGCTGCTGATCTTCCCGCAGCGGTTCCTCTACTCGATGGGCCTCGGCGGCTCGATGGTGGCGCTGATCGCCGCAACGATCGCCCTGATCATCCTGCCCGCGATCCTCGCCCTGCTGGGCGACCGCGTCAACGCCCTCTCCCCCGGGTTCCTGCAGCGCCGCGCCGAGGCCGACTCGCGGCCGGCGACCGAGGGCTTCTGGTATCGCCTGTCGCAGCTGGTGATGCGAGTGCCGGGGCGGATCGCCGCCGCCAGCGCGGTGTTTCTGATCGCCCTCGGCATCCCCTTCTTCTCGATCCAGTTCACCTCCGTCGACGCGCAGGTGCTGCCGGCGGAGGCCAGCGCCCACCAGGTCGACGACGTGCTCCGCGCCGACTTCCCGCCCTTCCACGACACCCCGATCCAGCTCTCGGTGTCCGGCGGGCCCGGCGAGGCCAAGCGGGTCGCGGCCGAGGCCTCGAAGCTCGACGGCGTCGCCACCGTCAACCCGCCGGCCGCACTGGCCGCCGGCGTCTCCGCGGTCGAGGTGATCTCGGCCCAGCCGCCGCTGGCCGGGCCCAGCCAGGATCTCGTCGACGAGCTGCGAGCGCTGCGCGGCGACGTCCTGGTCACCGGGTTCAGCGCCCACTACGTGGACCTTCAGCAAAGCCTCGTGGACCATCTGCCGCTGGTCCTGGGCCTGGTCGGCCTGATCACCTTCGTCGTGCTGTTCCTGTTCACCGGCTCGGTGATCCTGCCGCTGAAGCAGATCCTGATGAACTTCCTCGCCCTCAGCGCCGTCTTCGGGCTGATGGTCCTGATCTTCCAGGACGGCCGCTTCGAGGGCCTGCTCGACTACACCAGCCAGGGCGGGCTCGAGTCGACGCAGCCGCTGCTGCTGTTCGCGGTCGCCTTCGGGCTCTCGACCGACTACGGCGTCTTCCTGCTGTCGCGAATCAAGGAGGCCCGCGACGGCGGGGCCTCCGATGGCGACGCGGTCGCGATCGGGCTCGAGCGCACGGGCAGGATCATCACCGCCGCGGCGCTGCTGTTCGCGATCGCGATCGGCGCCTTCGTCACCTCCCAGCTCATCTTCATCAAGGAGGTCGGGCTGGGCACGGCGCTGGCGGTGCTGATCGACGCCACGATCGTGCGGGCGTTGCTGGTGCCCTCGCTGATGGCGCTGCTGGGCAGGTGGAACTGGTGGGCGCCGGGGCCGCTGCGCCGGCTGCACGCCCGGCTCGGGCTGTCCGAGGGCTGACGGCCGGCTGCGCGTGCGCCGCTAGTCGACCGAGCGCCGCCCCGAGAACGCGCGCCCCAGCGTGACCTCGTCGGCGTGCTCGAGGTCGGCGCCGACGGGCAGGCCGCTGGCCAGCCGGGTGATCTCGACCTGGCCGCGGAGCAACTCGGCGATGTGGATCGCCGTGGCCTCGCCGGTGGTGGTCGGGTTCGTGGCGAGCACGACCTCGCGCGTGTCTCCCTCCTCGATGCGCTTGACGAGCTCGGCGATCTTGAGGTCACCCGGGTCGATGCCGTCGATCGGCGAGAGCGCGCCACCGAGCACGTGGTAGAGGCCGCGGTATTCGCCGGTGCGCTCGACCGGAATCACGTCCTGCGGCTCCTCGACCACGCAGATCGTCGCCCGGTCGCGGTTGTGGTCGGCGCAGATCCGGCAGCGCGGACCCTCGGCGAGGTTGAAGCACTCCTCGCAGAGGCCGACCTTCTCCTTCACTTCGCGGATCGCGTCGCCGAGCGCGAACGCCTCTTCGTCGGGGGCGCGCAGCAGGTGGAAGGCGAGCCGCTGCGCGGTCCGCTGGCCGATGCCCGGCAGCCGCGAGAGCTCGGCGACGAGGCGCGCCAGCGGTGCCGGGCCCTCGCTCAACCTCGGCTCAACCGCCCAGGCCCGGGATGCCGCCGCCCGGGCCGCCGAGGCCGCCGGTGATCCCGCCCATTTTCGACTCGGCCAGCTGCTGCGCCGCGCGCAGGCCCTCGTTGACGGCGGCCTGGACCATCTCCGCCAGCATCTCGGCCTCCTCGGGATCGATCGCTTCGGGATCGATCTGGATCTCGCGCAGGGTGAGGTCGCCGCCCATCTTCACCTTGACCATGCCGCCGCCAGCGCTGGCCTCGACGACTTCGTCTTTGAGCTGCTCCTGCGCCTGCAGCATCTGGTTCTGCATCTCCTGCGCCTGTTTCATCAGGGCGTTCACATCGAAGCCCCCGGGTCCGCCTCCTCGCGCCACTATCCGACCTCCTCCGCGTCGAACTCGCTCTTCAGCCGCTCCAGCAGCTCGTTCTCGTCAAGTCCCTCGGAATCTGGCGCCGGCGCCCCGGACGCCTCGGGCTCCGCATCCTCCTCGTCGAGCAGGACGTAGGCGGGGCGCAGCGCCGTGCCGGCGACGGCCTCGAATGCCGCCGCGACCGCATCGCGCCGCTCGGGCGACTCCGCCTTCTTCTTGTTGAAGGTCTTGTCGGCCGGGAACCCAACCTGCAGCCCCTCGTCGCCCAGCGCCACCGGCCGCGCCCCCTCAAAGGTCGCCGCCAACGCCGGCGCCGTCTCCCCCAGCTTGTCGAGCACCGACGGCCAAATCCGAATTACCTCGTCGAGGGATAGCTCACCGCCCGCGCCGGGGGCGGGTCCTGTCGCTGCCGGTGCGGGCTCCGCCTCTTCCTCTTCAGCCGGAGGTGGGTCCTCCTGCGGCGGAACCTCAACTTCGGCAGCCGCGTCGTCCGCGGGTGGCGTCGAAG
>JBKJZF010000132.1:0-24902 GCA_046715315.1 Solirubrobacterales bacterium
TACCGCGTCTGGGCGCCGGGGTCACCCCATCCGGTGCTCGAACGGTCCATGGCGGCCTCGGCTACTTCTTGATCTTGAAGTTCCAGGCGGCGGGCGTAGGATCGACGTTCGTGTCCACGTCGGTCGCCTGCACCTCGAAGTGGTGGCTGCCCGGCGAGAGGCTGTACTCCTGGGGCGCGGTGCACGGCGCGAACGCCTCGCCGTCGAGGCGGCACTCATAGGTCGAGCCGACGTCGCTGGACATGAACTCGAAGCTCACGTCCCGCTTGTGAGTCGACTTCGCGGGCTTGTTCGTGATCCGCGTGCGCGGCGAGCCGTCGTCGAACCCGGTCGCCAGTTGCGTGCCTCTTGGCAGCCGCTTCTGCGCCGGCTCCTGGACGAGGCCGCCGAGCGCGCCGGGAGCCTCCAGGGTCGGAAGGCGCAGCTCGAGGTTGCGCACCTGCACCTTCTTCTGGCCGTCCGAGACCGCCCCGTAGGGCCAGTCCTGCGGCGCCAGCTCGAGCTTGGCCACGTGGCCGGCCTCGAACAGGTAGCCGTTCGGGTTCAGCTGGAACACCTGGCGCGAGAACTCGTTGCCGGTCACCTTCGGGCGCCAGAGGCCGCGGGCGACGAGCGTCTGCTGCCCGTCGGGGGCGACGTCCAGCAGGCGCGCGGCGACCTGCGAGTTTTCGCCGGAGAGCGCGAAGTCCGCGACCACGGTGGGCGAGCCCATCAGCATGTAGCCGCCGGCCGGGATCGCGGCCGAGCGGAAGTTCGCCGTCGCGGGGTTGTCCGCCGCGTCGGTGCGCTGGCAGGCGACGGCCGTCGGGGGGCCGCCGGGGAATGCCGGGGCGGCGCCGAAGAGGACGCCATACTGGGTGCCGTCGGTGGCGATCTTCTGCGCCGCCGGCGAGTCGATCACGACCTCGCCGGGAGCCAACTCGGCGTAGCTGGGGGCGGTGAACGGCCCGCCCGGCGCCGCCGACGAGGGGCAGGTCTGGGTCAGCGTTTGGACCTGGTCCGCGGGCTCTGAGCCCTCGCCCTTGACGTAGTAGGCGAGCCAGGCGTCCTCGGCGCTGCTGATCGCGTTGATCGTCGCGATCTTGGCCCCGCCCGCGCCACCGTTCTGGCCGCGCGGATGGCCGTAGTCGGCGAAGTTGAGCGCGATCGGGGCGCCCGGATAGGTGGTGCGGGTGCGGTTGTAGTAGCGCAGCGCCTCGTTCGCGGGGAACAGGTCGTCGGTCCAGCCGCTGGTGATCATCAGCGGAGCCGGCGCCTCGGAGTCGTCGATCCCGTAGGAGGAATGGTGGGTCGAGAGCTCTTCCTGCGCGTCCTGCGCGATCGCGCTGTCGTCGAACGGGCCGCCGCTGTTGAACTCGTTACGCCAGCCCGGCAGGTTCGCGTCAGGGTCGGTGTCTGAGTAGAAGCCGGCCAGGAAGCCGCCCGTGTAGAGGGTCTCGATGTAGGCCTGCTTGGGGACGCCCGTGCGCTTGACCCCGCTGAAGTAGGAGGCGTCGGCGACGTAGTCGAGCGCGCTGCCGTTGGGCACCAGCGAGGAGGCGAGGTCGGTCCAGGGGATCTCGGGCGCGGCGCCGGCGATCTCCAGCGGCGTGCCGTCCGGGCTCTCCCAGTCGACAAGCGAGCCGTCGGGCATCATCTGGCGGTCCTTGAGCGCCGCCAGGGCCATCGACATGCCGCCGCCGTAGGAGCCGCCGGTGGCACCGATCTTGCCGGGATCGACCAGGCCCTCGTCGACGAGCAGGCCGATCAAGTCCTGCGCGTCGCGGACCTCGTAGCGGGTGTCCATCAGGCGCACGTAGCCGTCGGCGCAGGCGGTCGGGTCGAACACCCGGGAGGCGAGCGAGCCGCAGGACTCGCCGAAGCCGCGGGTGCTCATCGAGAACACCGCGTAGCCCTGGTTGAGGAAGCGGCGCATGGTGCTGTTGAGGGTGATCTTGGAGCCGGCGTAGCCGTGGTAGATGCCGATCAGCGGGTAGTTGTCGTCGTCGCCGGAGGCGGGCGGGAAGGCGACATTGACGTCGATCGGGACTCCGTCGAAGGCCTCGACCGTGGTCCGGTCGGGCTCGTTGCCCGGGTCGGGGGTGGTGTCGCGGGAGCCGCAGAAGCGGATGCCGGCGTCGGCGTCGGTCAGGACCTCGCAGGCCACCGGGGTCGGCGTGTCGGTGAAGACGCTGGTGATCTCGGCCTGGGCGGACGGCGCCAGGGCCAGCCCGGCGAAGGCGACGCCGATCGCGCTTGCGCGCACCGCGCCCCTTCGGGCACCCCGAATCACTCCCTGCCTCACCGGCTGACCTCCTTGTCGCGGCCCGCGGGCGGCGGGCCTCTGAGCTGTGCCGGGATGATAGCCGCGCGGCTCCGCCCGGTCGGCGCGAAAAGGCCCGGACGTCACGCCTTTGCGCGCCCGGGCCGAGCTGATCAGCGTCCTCGGTTTGAGCGCGAGCCGCCGCGGGAGCCATGCCCGCCGCGGCGGCGGCCGCCGCCCCTGGAGCCCTGGTGGCCATTGCGCTGGCGCGACCCCTGGCCGCGCGGCTTCTGGCCCGAGGCGTTCCCGTTCGAGGCCACTCCGGCCTCGGCGAACTCCCGCTTGAGGTCGAGTTGGCGGGCGATCGCTGCGACGTCGCGAGCCTCATCGGGCTTGACGAGGGTGACGCCGACGCCGCCGCGCCCGGCGCGAGCGGTCCTGCCCACCCGGTGCAGATAGGCGTCGCTGTCGCCGGGGGGGTCGAAGTTGATCACGTGGCTGATGCCGGAGACGTCGATGCCGCGGGCGGCGACGTCGGTCGCGACCAGCGCGTCGACGTTGCCCGAGTCGAACCGGGCGAGGGCGCGCTCGCGCTGGGACTGCGACTTGTTGCCGTGCATAGCTACGGAGTCGACTCCGTGCGAGCCGAGCCGCTTGACGAGGCGATCGGCACCGCGCTTGGTGCGCACGAAGATCAGCGCCAGGCCGCGCTCGTCGTCGCGTAGCTGCGAGACGAGGGCGTCGAGCTTGCCCTCGTGCGAGACCCCGACGAAGCGGTGCTCGACCCGCGTCGGCGGCCCACTTGGAACGTGGGAGTGCTGGCGCGGCGAGGTCGTGTAGGCGTCGGCGATCCGGCGGACCTCGCCTTCGAGCGTGGCCGAGAACAGCAGCGTCTGGCGATCCCGGGACGTGCCCGAGACGATCCGGTCGACATCGGGGCGAAAGCCCATGTCGAGCATGCGGTCGGCCTCGTCGAGGACGAGGATGCGGACGCGGTCGAGGCTGACGTCGCCGCGGCCGATCAGATCGAGGAGGCGGCCGGGGGTGGCGACGAGAATGTGTGAGCGCTTCGCCAGCTTGGCCTGCTTCTGGATGCCGGCGCCGCCGTAGACGGCGCACGCCGAGAGGGCGCGGGCCTGGGCGAGCGGCCGGATGTCCTCCAGGATCTGGAGGGCCAGCTCCCTGGTCGGGGCGATCACGAGGCCCGCAGGGCGGCGCTCGTCGGCCTCGATCCGGTCGACCATCGGCGCCGCGAAGGCGAGCGTCTTGCCCGAGCCGGTGGGGGACTTGACGAGCATGTCGTGCCCGTCGAGCGCGTCGCGGATGACGAGCTTCTGGATTGCGAACGGCTCCTCGATTCCCTGGCGGGAGAGGGCCTGTCGGACCGCAGGCGAGATGCCCAGGTCCTCGAAGGACTGGTGTGACATATGGGTGTACTCCTTCCACGGCTCTCTGGCCGCGGGGCGATTCGGAGAGTTCGACTGACCCGAACCGCGCTCTGAGCGCACCGGAAGTGAGACGAAACCTCACGGACAACTGTTGTCCGTCTCGATGACCGTAGCAGGGAGCCGCCCCGGATCCGTGATTACGAGGGGGATTGCAAGGCGACGGCTAGACTCGTTGCAGCTGCCCGCTGGGTTCAGTTCGTCCCCCCTCGGCCCTCGAGCATGCCCATTTCGAGGAGGACGAGAGAGTGAGGTCGGCATGCCCGACCTACAGGAGACCCCCCAGCCGCCCGACCTTCGGGCAGAGCTCGGAAGATCGCTGTCGACGGTCTGGAGCCGCTACGCCGGAGCCCGGCCGGAGAGCTCGAAGACCGAGGTCGAGGGCGACGTCGTCCGCTGGATCCTGGCCGACGGCGCCGGCGAGCTGAAGAAGGGCATGGACGCCGCCGCGCTTCCGGTCGAGGGGGAAGCCCCCGGCCCGACGCGAACCGTCGCCGGCTACAAGCGCGAGATGTCGGTCGCCGTCACCAGGGCGACCCACCGCCGGGTCGTCGCGCTGATCCGCAAGGACGACGAGAAGACCGGCGTCGCCTCGGAGACCTTCATCCTGGAGCGCATGCGCGCGAAGCAGTGAGCTGGGGCTAGGTGGCCTCGCGCCAGGCGTCCAGCGAGTCTCCGCCCGCCAGTCGCCGCAGCGCCTGCGCCTCGAGCTGGCGGGCGCGCTCCTGGGTGATACCCAGGGCCCCGCCGACCTCGCGCAGGGTGGCCTCGGCCTGACCGCCGGTGCCGAAGCGCATCTTCAGCACCTGCTTCTCGGGCTCCGGCAGCGTCGAGAGCGCGGCCTCCACCGCGTGCTCGCGCTCGCGGTCGAGGACCTCGTCCTCGAGCCGCGGCGCCTCCTCATCGGCGCGCAGCTCGCCCAGCGTCGTCTCGCTGTCGCCGCTGACCGCGGCGTCGAGGCTGGTCGTCACCCGGGTGAGGTCACGCAGTGCGGTGACCTCCTCGAGCGAGAACTTCGAGTTGGCGGCCAGCTCCTCCTCGGTCGGCACGCGGTCGAGCTTGGCGGTCAGCTCCGACTCGGCCCGGTTCAGGTTCCGCACCTGCTGGGCCACGTGGGCGGGCACCCGAATCGGGCGGCCGGTGTTGTCCAGGCCGCGCTGAATCGACTGCCGGATCCACAGCGTCGCGTAGGTCGAGAACTTGTAGCCGCGGCGCCAATCGAACTTCTCGGCAGCACGGATCAGGCCTGGCATCGCCTCCTGGACGAGGTCCTGGAGGGGAAGGCCGAAGCCCTGGTAGCGGCGCGCGATCGAGACCACGAGCCTCAGGTTCGAGTTGACCAGGCGCTCCTTGGACTGGAGGTCGCCACGCTCGACGCCCTTGGCGAGCTCGATCTCCTCGGCAGCGCCCAGCAGCGGGTAGCGGCTGGCCTGGTTGAGGAACAGCTGGAAGCTCTCGGTCGTCTCGACATCGGCGCTGTGGCCTTCGCCCCGGCGCTCGGCATGCCCGGCGGGAACGTTCGTATGCTCACCACGGGCTCGGGTGCGGTTTCGGTTGTTCGCGGTTGTTCGGGCTCTACTCATTCGGTTCCTTTCCGGTGCTCTGCCTGGGCGCGCCGTCTGCCGCACGGGCCCTCGCAAGGGGACCTCGCCCGACCAAAAAAACACCGGCCGCCTCGCAAATCGAAGGGCGAAACCACCCCAGGCGTCCCGTCGCCTGCACGAACTCCGTTCAGGCGACAAAAAGCCGACCCGGGACCTGCCTCCCCGAGTGGAACTATCAAAAGTATAGCAAGGAATAATTGCGCGGTCAAGCAGTGATTTCGCGGCCGAAAAAGGGGCGCCGGCGGGGCCCGGGGGCATACTTGTTAGTGCTGATGGCGCTTTCGAACAGCCCTGCCTGGCAGGCCGCGGCGGCGCGCGGCCGGCGCCTGGGAGGCTGGATTCGCGCCCATCCGACCATCGTCAGCGTGGTCGGCAGCCTGGTCGTCGCGGCGGCCCTGGTGATCGGGCTGTGGGACAAGCGCGACGACTTCGCCGGCGCCTTCTCCGACGCCTCGGCGCTGGTCCTCGCCGGCGCCGTGCTCTTACAGGTGATCTGGCTGATCGCCCGCAGCGAGGCGTGGCACGTCTGCGTCGGCGCGGCCGGTGGCCGCGTCGGGCGACGGCCCCTCTACCGGGCGGCCAGCGTCGGCTATCTCGGCAACCTCTCCAACAGCAGCTTCGGCCTCGCGGTCCGGATCGCGACCCTACGGCGCTCGTCTCCGGCCGACAGCCCGCGGGCCTCGGTGCTGGTCGCCGCCGAGCTGCCGATCGTCGTCATCGAGATCGGCCTCGCGGCCCTGCTCTCGTTCACCCTGATCGCGCCGCTTGGGATCCCGTGGTGGGTGCCCCCGACGTGCCTGGCTGTCGCCGCCGTGGTGGGCGGCGGGGTCACCCATTTCCTCCGCGGCCGCCGCCAGGGCTTTTGGAAAGGGCTCGAGGTGATGCGCGGGCTGCAGAGTCGCAACACGATCATCGGCCTGGTGATGTTCGCGACCGGCGCCCAGGTGCTCCGCAACTGGCTGGTGCTCGAGGGGATCGGAGTCGATGTCTCGCTGCTCGACTCGGTGGCCCTGCTGATCGCCGCTGCGGCGGTGGGCCTGCTGCCGGTCGGCCCCAGCCTCGGCGCCGCCACCGCGGTCTTGATCCTGGGCTCGAACGGGGTCGCGGTGGTGGCTGCGGCCGGGGCCCTGCTGACCGTCACCGGTGCGGTCGGCGCGCTCTGCTTCGCCGCCTGGGCGCTGGCCGACCGCCTTGCCCGGCGGGGGAGGCCGGACCTGGCTGCCGCGGCCTCAGCTGTCGTAGCCGAGCCCGAGCCGATCGAGCATCCGCAGCCACAGCCCGCGCCTGCCCTGGCGGCGGTCCGCGGCGGCTAGCCGGCTGCGGGTCAGCTCGATCGACGCCCAGCGCAGGGGCTCGGGCGGGAACGGAAACGGGCGACTCCGGATCGCCTTCAGGCGGGTGGCCTCGGTCCGGCGCCCGTCGAGGAGGTCCAGGGCCATCCGCGCGCCGAAGCGGCTGGCACCCACGCCGAGCCCGGTGTGCCCGACCGTATAGGCGACCCGCCCCGAGCGGACGAGCCCGTTGAAGGCGAAGAACCGGCTGCAGGTGTCGATCGCCCCGCCCCAGCGATGGCTGAAGCGGATCCCCTCGAGCTGGGGGAAGGTGATGAAGAAGTGCCGGGAGAGCCGGGCGAAGCTCCGATCTCGCTGTTCGAGCTCGGGCCGCAGGCCGTTGCCGAAGTGGTAGATCGCGTCGTAGCCGCCCCAGAGGACCCGGTCGTCGGCCGTCAGCCGGTAGTAGTGGAACTGGTTCGCCGAATCCGACACGCCCTGGCGGCGGCGCCAGCCGAGCGAGCTTCGCTGCGTGTCGCTGAGCGGCTCGGTGACCAGCACGTAGTCGTACACCGGGACGATCCTGCGCCGGATCTCCGGCACCAGCCCGGGAAAGGCGCTGGTCGCGAGCACAACCGCTTCGGCGTCGAGCGTTGCCGAGGGCCCCACCAGGCGCACCGCCGAGCCGGAGCTGTGGAGGCGATCGACGGGCGAGCGCTCGTAGATTCGGACGCCCATCTCCAGGGCGGCGCGCCGCAGGCCCCAGCAGAGCTTCGCCGGGTCGAGCGTCCCCGAGCCGCTGCGCTGCCACATCCCCGAGCGGTAGGTCGGCGAGCGCACCTCGTCTCGCATCCGCTCGCCGTCGAACAGCTCGACATCGTGGCCGAGGTGCGAGAGCTTGGACGCCTCCTCGGCCAGCCAGCCCGACTCGTGCGCAGCCAGCGCGACCGCGATGTCGCCCTCGAGCTCGAGGTCGCAGTCGATGCCGAGGCGGCGGATCGTCTCCACCGCGCCGTCGAAGTTGGCGAGGCCGAGGCGCTCGAGGGCCGGCATCTCGTCCGCAAAGCGGCTGAGGCCGTTGGAGAGCCCGTGGGTGAGCGAGGACGAGAAGAAGCCGCCGTTGCGGCCGCTGGCGGCGTGCGCGATCCGCTCGCCCTCGATCAGGACGACGTCGCGGCCGGGGTCGTCCTCCTTGGCCTGCAGCGCCGCCCAGAGGCCGCTGAGCCCGCCGCCCACCACCGCCAGCTCGCACCCCTCGCGGCCGTCGAGCCCGGGGCTCGGAGGCGGTGCGTCCGGGCTGTCGAGCCAGAACGGGACCGGCTCCGCCTCGGCGTAGGCGGCCCGGTCGCGGTCGCTGGGTGGGCCGGAGCCCCACGGCGACGAGGCGGCCTGCTCAGGGATGGTCACTGCGCGAACGTAGCCACGACCGCGAGACTGAACCATGTCCACGGACGACCGGAGCTCTCACCGGGGCCTCGACCTGGAAGGGGTCGAGGGCGGGCTGCGCGCCCGCCTGGCCGAGGTCAGGGCGCAGATCGGCGAGCTCACGAAGCCGCCCGAGGAGGGCGCGGGCGTGCAGTTCGGCAAGCGCGTCGGGGACGGGACCACCGAGGCGATCAGCCGCTTCACCGACGTCGGCGTGGCAAACGACCTGCACGCGATCGAGGAGCGGATCGAGCGGGCGCTGGCCAAGCTCGCCGACGGCACCTACGGCGTCTGCGACAGCTGCGGCCGCCCGATCGCGGAGGGGCGCCTGAAGGCGGCGCCCGAGAGCGCGCTGTGCGTCGAGTGCGCCCGGGCCGAGCGCTGAGCGCGGGCGGCGGCTACTCGGCGACACGCAGGTGCGCCTGCCACTCGGGGTCGATGCCCCCGAGCGCGTCGAAGACGACGCCCTGCAGCTCGGCCTCGTCGAGGGTCTCCGAGTCGAACATGGCGCACTCGAACTCGGGGTCAAAGCCGACCGGGATGTCGGTCACCTTGCCGGCCTGCATCGCCAGCTCCTCGCCCCTGGGCCCGGTCGCCTCCAAGATCAGCATCCCCATGCAGGGCAGCCTATCTCGCTCGCCCGCCGACGAGCAGGGCCGCGCCGATCGCGCCGCCGAGGTCTCCCAGGGCGGCGACGCGGACGTCCGGCGGGCGGTCGTCGGCGAACAGGTGCGGGCTCATCGCGGTGGCGATGCGTTCGGCGTAGGGCTCGCCGAAACGCACCCCCATGCCACCGCCGATGACGATGGCCTCGATGTCGAGGAGGTTGACGACCGAGGCGATGCCGGCGCCGAGCGCCTCGACGGCGCGGTCGATCAGATGGGTCGCGAGGGGGTCGTCGCGCTCCAGGGCGCGCGCCCAGATGCCGCTGGTCAGCCGGGTGCGGTCGTGGTGGTGCATCAGCTTGAACAGGTCCGTCTTGCGGCCCTTGTCGTGCTCGCGGCGGGCGTGGGCCTCCATCGCTCCGCGGCCCGCGTAGGCCTCGAGGCAGCCGCGGCGCCCGCAGGTGCAGTGCGCCCCGTCGAGCTTGACCACCATGTGACCGATCTCCCCGGCGGCGCCGCGGCCGAGCCAGGGCTCACCGTCGAGGATGACGCCGCCGCCGACGCCGGTGCCCCAGAAGACGCCGACCAGCGAGCGGTAGTCGCGCGCGGCGCCGAGCTCGAACTCGGCCTGCGTCGCCACCTGGACGTCGTTGCCGAGGCTGACCGCCGCGCCGAGCGCGTCTGCGAGCGCGTCTGCGAGCGCGAACGTCCCGGACCATTCCGAGAGGTTGCCGGCGCCGCTCACGGTTCCCGCGTCGTTGTCGACATTCCCCGGCGAGCCGACCCCGACGCCGTCGAGCTCGCCCGCGCTCACGCCCGCCGCCTCGGCGGCCTCGCGCAGCGTCTCGGCCATCTGCTCCGCGATTCGCTGCGGGCCGCCCTCCTGCGGCGTCGGGCCTCGCGCCTGGCCGAGCACCGAGCTCTGCTCGTCGACGACCGCTGCCTGGATCTTGGTCCCCCCGAGGTCGATTCCGCCCCTGGCGCTCACCTCTCCTCTGCCTCCTGCTCCGCGGCGATCACCTTGATCACCGCATCGATCAGCGACAGGTGTGTGAACGCCTGCGGGAAGTTGCCCAGGTGTCGGCCGCTGGCGGCGTCGATCTCCTCAGCGTAGAGGCCGAGCGGGCTGGCGAACGCGAGCAGCTTCTCGCACAGCTCGCGCCCCCTCTCCACCTCGCCGATCTGGACCAGCGCCGACACCAGCCAGAACGAGCAGATCGCGAACGTCCCCTCCTCGCCGCTGAGCCCGTCGTCGGTCTCCTCGACGCGGTAGCGCAGCACCAGCCCGTGCTCGGTCAGCTCGTCGGCGATCGCCAGCACGGTGCGGCGGGCCCGCTCGTCGGTGGGCGGCAGGAACCCCATCAGGACGATCAACAGGAGCGACGCGTCGAGCGCGTCCGTGTCGTAGTGCTGGACGAAGGTGCCGGCGGGGCCGACTCCCCGCTCGCAGACGTCGGCGTGGATCTCGTCGGCCACCTGCTGCCAGGCCTCGGCACGATCCGTGTCGCCGCGCTGAGTGGCGAGCCGGATCCCCCGGTCCAGGGCGATCCAGCACATCACCTTCGAGGCGGTGAAGTGCTTGGGCTCGCCGCGGACCTCCCAGATCCCCCGGTCCCGCTCCTGCCAGTGACTCGCCGCCTCGTCGACGAGGCCGGCGATCAGGTCCCAGGCGGTCGGCGGAAGCTGCTGGGAGAGGCCGCGCCCAGAGTGGATCGAGATCGAGTCCAGCAACATTCCCCAGACGTCGTGCTGGCGCTGGCGGTAGGCGCCGTTGCCCATCCGCACCGGGCGGGCGCCGCCGTAGCCCGTGAGGTGGTCGAGCGTGCTCTCGGCGAGGTCCCGCTCGCCGCCGACTCCGTACATCACCTGGAGCGGGTTCTTGGCCACGGTCTCGAAGAGGAAGGCGAAGTACTCGTAGGCCTCCCAGTCGTAGCCGAGGGTGAACAGCCCCCGCAGCATGAACGCCGAGTCCCTGATCCAGGTGTAGCGGTAGTCCCAGTTGCGTTCGCCGCCCGGCGTCTCGGGCAGGGAGGTGGTCGCCGCCGCGAGGATCGCTCCGGTCGGCGCGTAGCTGAGCCCCTTCAGGGTGAGCACGCTCTGCTCGAGCTTGCCCCTCCACGGGTGATCGGGAAACGACCCGCCCTGCAGCCACTGGCGCCAGTGCCGTGAGGTGCCGCCGAGGCGGTCGAAGGCCTCGTCGAGGGTGGTGGGGGCCTCGATCTGACCCCAGGCCAGCGCGGCGAAGACGCTGGCGCCCTCCTCCACATGGGTGCGGCAGTAGGCGCGCGCGGCGGCCAGCTCGACGCGGGTGTTCGTGTTCAGCCGCAGCTCGAGATCGGTGTCCTCGGAGCGAACCCGCGCCTGCTCGTAGCCCTCGCCCAGATAGCTCCACGCTCCGGGCTTGCGGCCGTAGTCGAACACCGGCAGGCAGTTGAGGACGACCTCGACCTCGCCGTCGACGCAGGTGGCGATGCGGATCAACGTCGCCGAGGCCGCGAAGTCGCCCGGGGCGCGACGGTAACGCTCGGAGCGCGTCCCGTCCTTCCACGGCTCCATCACCAGGAAGTCGTAGACCACCAGCCAGCCCGAGCCCGCCTGCCAGGTCGTCTCGAGGACGAGCGTGCCGGGCAGGTAACGGCGCTGGTTGGGGACGCCGACGCGCTCGGGGGCGAGCCCGAAGCCGCCGGCCGAGCGATCGAGCATCGAGCCGAAGACGCTGGGGGAATCGGGGCGCGGCAGGCAGAGCCACTCGACCGCGCCTCCCGGCGCGACCAGGGCCGAGTTCTCGCAGTCCGAGAGGAAGGCGTAGTCGGCGATCGGCGGGAACGCCGCCGCCCGTGCGGGGCCGGCCGTCGCGCTCACGCGTCCCCGCTCTCTGCGCCCAACGGCAGCCCTTGCTCGAGCGAGGCGATCGCGTAGTCGGCGCCGGCCTGGCGCAGCTCGTCGAGGCCGTAGGAGCCGGTGGCGACGCCGACGACCCTGATCCCGGCGCCGTGGCCGGCCTCGACGTCGCGCGGCGTGTCGCCGACGGCGATGCAGGCGCCGCGGTCGATCGGCGAGGAGGCCAGGCGGTCGGCCCGCTCCAAGGCCACGCGGGCGACGTCGACCCGCGCGTCGGCGTCCGACCCGTAGCCGCCGAAGCCGAAGAAGTGGTTGAGGCCGGCGCGGGCGAGTTTGATCTGCGCCGCCTGCTCGACGTTGCCGGTGATCAGGCCGACCATCAGCCCATCATCGCCGAGCTTGCGCAGCAGCGCCTCGGCGCCGTCCATGACCCGGTAGCCGGGGGACGTCGAGACCTCCTCGGGCAGGTAGCGCAGGCGAAGCGCCATCAGGCTCGCGATCTCGGCGGGAGTCGGCTCGCGGCCCAGCGCGCCGCGGAAGCTGGTCAGCCCCACCCGTGGGTCGGTCACGCCCTTGCCGGTGTAGTCGGAGACCTCGACCGCGACGCCGTGGAGCTCGAGGAAGGCCCGCCGCCACGCCCTGTCGCTCGCCCCCCCGGTGGAGAGCAGGGTGCCGTCGATGTCGAAGAGGACGACCGCGACCCGAGAGGCGGCCGCCGCGGTCACGATCCTGCGCCCGCCGCCTCGTCGCGCGCCGCCCGGTAGCGCCCGATCAGCGCGTTGGTCGAGCTGTCGTGGGTGAGCTGTGGCTCGGAGGCGCTCTGCAGCTCTGCGGCGATCCGCTTCGCCAGCGCCTTGCCCAGCTCGACCCCCCACTGGTCGAAGGAGTCGATCCCCCAGACGGCGCCCTGGGTGAAGACGCTGTGCTCGTACAGCGCCACCAGGCTGCCGAGCGTCGCCGGCGTCAGCTGCCCCACGAGGATCGTGTTCGAGGGCCGGTTGCCCTCGAAGACCCGGTGCGCCACCAGATCCTCCGGCGTGCCCTCGGCGCGGACCTCGTCCGGCGTCCTGCCGAAGGCCAGCGCCTCGGTCTGGGCGAAGACGTTGGCGATCAGCAGGTCGTGGTGGTCGCCGAGCGGGTTGAGCGAGCGCTCGAAGCCGATGAAGTCGCAGGGGATCAGCTTCGTCCCCTGGTGGATCAGCTGGTAGAAGGAGTGCTGGCCGTTGGTCCCGGGCTCGCCCCAGTAGACGGCGCCGGTCTCGTGGTCGACCCGGGTGCCGTCGAGCGTCACATGCTTGCCGTTGGACTCCATCGTCAGCTGCTGGAGGTAGGCGGGAAAGCGGTGCAGGTACTGGTCGTAGGGGAGGACCGCCGCCGTCTGCGCTCCGAAGAAGTCTCCGTACCAGACCGCCAGCAGGCCCATCAGCGCCGGCAGGTTGCGCTCGATCGGCGCCTGCAGGAAATGCTCGTCGATCGCGTGGAACCCGGACAGCATCTCGGCGAAGCGGTCGGGGCCGATCGCCAGCATCGTCGAGAGCCCGATCGCGGAGTCCATCGAGTAGCGCCCCCCGACCCAGTCCCAGAAGCCGAACATATTGTCGGTGTCGATGCCGAAGGCGGCGACCGCCTCGGCGTTGGTCGAGACCGCGACGAAGTGGCGGGCGACGGCGTCGTCCGAGCCCAGCGCGCCGACGACCCAGTCGCGCGCGGTGGCGGCGTTGGTCATCGTCTCCAGCGTGGTGAAGGTCTTCGAGGAGACGACGAAGAGGGTCTCGGCGGGGTCGAGGTCACGGGTGGCCTCGGCGAAGTCGGTGCCGTCGACGTTGGAGACGAAGCGGAAGCTCATCTCTCGCCGCGAGTAATGGCGCAGCGCCTCGTAGGCCATCACCGGCCCCAGGTCGGAGCCGCCGATCCCGATGTTGACGACGTTGCGGATCGGGCGGCCCGTGTGGCCGTTCCACTCTCCACCCCGGACGCCGTCGCAGAAGGCGCGCATCCGGTCGAGCACCTCGTGCACGTCGCGGACGACGTCCGTGCCGTCGACGATCAGCGAGCGCTCGCGCGGCATCCGCAGCGCCACGTGCAGCACGGAGCGGCCCTCGGAGACGTTGATCCGCTTGCCCGCGAACATCGCCTCGCGCCTGGCGGGCATCCCGGTCTCCTCCGCCAGCACGGCCAACAGCCGCAGCGTCTCGTCGCTGAGGCGGTTTTTGGAGTAGTCGAGGTGAAGCCCCGCGGCGTCAGCGACCAGCCGCTCGCCCCGGCCCGGATCTGAGGCGAAGAGCTGGCGCAGGTGACGGGGGCCGATCTCGGCGTGGTGTCGCTCGAGCGCGCGCCAGGCCTGCAGCTCCCGCAGCGCCGTCATCGAGCCTCAGGCGGCCGCGTCGCGCTGCGCGGAGATCGAGCCGAGCAGCTCGCGCCAGGAGGCGACGAAGGCCCCGGCGCCGTCGCGCTGGAGCTTGGCGGCGAGCGGGTCGTGGTCGATCCCTGCCTCGGCGAAGCGCTCCAGCATCTGCTCGGCGTCGCCGCCGTCGGCCGGCAGGGGCTCACCCGGCTCGCCGTGGTCGGCGAAGGCCAGCAGGGTCTTCTCCGGCATCGTGTTGAGGGTGTGGGGCGCCGCCAGCGCCTCGACGTAGAGCACGTCCGAGGCGCCGGGGTCCTTGGTGCCCGTGCTCGCCCACAGCAGTCGCTGCGGCCGCGCGCCGGAGTTGGCCAGGCGCTGCCAGCGCGGCGAGTCGAGCAGCTCGCGGTAGGCGCGGTAGGTGCGTTTGGCGACCGCGATCCCGAGCCGGTTGCGTAGCTCGGCCGGCGCCGTCTCCATCACCGCCCCGTCCCAGCGGCTGACGAACAGCGATGCGACCGAGCCCACGGCCGGATCGAGCCCGGCCTCGACCCTGCGCTCGACCCCCCGCATGTAGGCCTCGGCCGCGCCCAGGTATTGCTCGCTGCTAAACAGCAGGGTGACGTTGACGGGGATCCCGGCGAAGATCGTCTCCTCGATCGCCGCCTGGCCGGCGACGGTCCCGGGGATCTTGATCAGCAGGTTGTCGCGCTCGGCGCGGCCGTGGAGCGAGCGGGCCTGGGCGATCGTCGCCTCGGCGTCGTCGGCCAGCAGCGGCGAAACCTCGAGCGAGACCCACCCGTCGACCCCGTCGGTGCGCTCATGGGTCGGCTCGAAGGCGTCGGCGGCTCGGCGCAGGTCGGCCAGCGCCAGCTCGAAGAAGGCCTGCTCGTCGCTCGCGCCCGCCGCGACCAGCTCGGCGATCTGAGCGTCGTAGGCGTGCCCGTCGGAGATCGCCTTGTCGAAGATCGTCGGGTTCGAGGTCAGGCCGGTGACCGAGAGCTCGGAGACGTAGCGCGCGAGCGTGCCGTCGTCGAGCATCGTCCGGGTGATGTTGTCGAGCCAGATGCTCTGGCCGAGCTGGTGCAGGCGGGCGGTCGCTTTCACGCCACACCGCCCGGCCGCTCGGGGGCCGCGGCGGCGTCCCCCGGAGAGGTCTCGCCGGCGAGCTGGAGGCGGGCCACCTCGGCGACACGCTCCGGGGTGAAGCCGAACTTGCGCTCGACCTCCTTCAGCGGCGCCGAGGCGCCGAATGTGTG
The DNA here is from genome assembly GCA_046715315.1 of Solirubrobacterales bacterium. Lineage (GTDB taxonomy): Bacteria > Actinomycetota > Thermoleophilia > Solirubrobacterales > 70-9 > JBDTSW01. Next base: position 15,034 of record JBKJZF010000132.1, read on the forward strand.
CATGCCGACGACCGCGCCCTGCTGGCCGACGTAGCGCTCCCAGCCGAAGGTCGACGCCTGCTCGACGGCGACCCGGGCGACGATCTCCGGGGGCAGCACCTGCTCGCGATAGGAGGGCGGCTGGCGGTCGAACAGCTCCCACGACGGCAGGCTGACGACGCGGGCGCGAACGCCCTCGGCGGTCAGCTCCTCGTAGGCGGCGATCGCCAGCTGCACCTCGCTGCCGGTGGCGATCAGGATCACCTCCGGGTCTGAGTCGTCGGGGTCGGCGAGCACGTAGGCGCCCCGCCGCAGACCCTCGGCCGCCGCGTAGCGCGAGCGGTCGAGGACGGGCACGCTCTGCCGCGTCAGCACCAGCGCCGCCGGCTCGTGGCGAAGCTCCATCACCACCCGCCAGGCCTCGGCGACCTCGTTCGCGTCGCAGGGCCGGATCACCATCAGCCCCGGCATCGCCCGCAGCGAGGCGAGCTGCTCGACCGGCTGGTGGGTCGGCCCGTCCTCGCCGAGCCCGATCGAGTCGTGGGTGAAGACGTGGATCACCGGCAGCTCCATCAACGCCGAGAGGCGGATCGCGGGCCGTGCGTAATCGGAGAAGATCAGGTAGGTGGACCAGACCGGGCGCAGCTTCGAGAGCGAGAGCCCGTTCGAGGCCGCCGCGGACTCGTGCTCGCGAATCCCGTAGTGCAGGAAGCGCCCGGCGCGGTTCGCGGGCGTGAACGGCTCACCGCCCTCGCAGCTGAGGCCGACGGCGGTCGAGCCCGTGAGGTCGGCCGAGCCGCTGACCAGCCAGGGAACGTGCTCGGCGACGGCGTTCAGCACCTGGTTCGACGCCTTGCGGGTGGCGATCCCGGCGTCGTCCGCCTCGAAGGCCGGGATGTCGCGATCCCAGCCGTTGGGCAGGTCGCGCCGTTGCATCGCCTCGATCCGGGCAGCCGGCTCCGGGTGCTCGCCGCGGTAGCCCTCGAGCATCGCGTCCCACGCCTGGCTGAGCTCGCTCCCGCGCGCTCCGACCCCGGCCGCGAAGTGCTCGCGCACCCCGTCGGGGACCAGGAAGGAGGCGTCCTCCGGCCAGCCGTAGGCGCGCTTGGTCGCCCTCACCTCGTCCTCGCCGAGCGGTTCTCCGTGCGCCGCCGCAGTGTCCTGCTTGTGCGGCGAGCCGTAGCCGATGTGGCTGTCGACGATGATCAGCGTCGGCCGTCCGGACTCGGCCCGGAAGGCGTCGAACGCCGAGCCCAGGAGGTGAAGGTCGTTGGCGTCGCCGACGCGGGTCACGTGCCAGCCGTACCCGGCGAAGCGCTCGGCGACGTCGTCTGAGTAGGCGATCTCGGTATGGCCGTCGATCGTGATGTGGTTGTTGTCGTAGATCCAGCAGAGGTTCTCGAGCTCGAGGTGCCCCGCGAGCGACGCGGCCTCGTTCGAGACCCCCTCCATCAGGTCGCCGTCGCCGCAGATCGCGTAGACGTCGTAGTCGAACAGCTCGAACGAGCGGCGGTTGAAGGTGGCGCGCTCCCACTCGCCGGCGATCGCCATCCCGCCCGTCGTCGCGATTCCCTGGCCGAGGGGCCCCGTGGTCGTCTCCACACCGGAGGTGAGGTGGTACTCGGGGTGGCCGGCCGCATCAGAGCCCAGCTGGCGGAACGTCTTGATGTCGTCGAGGCTGATCGCGGGGCCGTCGCCGGGCTCGTAGTCGGGGTCGACCGCGCGCACCCCCGCCAGGTGCAGGAGCGAGTAGAGCAGCATCGAGGCGTGGCCCGCCGAGAGCACGAAGCGGTCGCGGTTGGGCCAGATCGGGTTGGCGGGGTCGAAGCGCAGGAAGCGCTGCCAGAGCGTGTAGGCGACGGGCGCCATCGCCATCGGGGTCCCGGGATGGCCCGAGTTCGCCTTCTGGATCGCGTCGATGCTGAGCGTGCGGATCGTGTTGACGCAGAGCGCGTCGAGCTCGGCAGAGGTGTCGGAGGCGCTCCCCACGACGGCGAAGCCTAGCCCGACCGATGCTTCGGCCCGGGCCTCCTCATAGGGTTCGGGGATCGGAGCCGATGCGGAGAAGCGACTGGCCGCCGAGGCGGCCGCCCTGCTGGTCACCGACGGGATGAGCGTCGGCCTCGGCACGGGCTCCACCGTCGCCCACCTGCTGCCGGCGCTGGCCGCGCGCGAGCTGAGGCTGCGCTGCGTCGCGACGTCGGTCGCCACCGAGCGTGCCGCGCGGGATCTCGGGCTGGCGATCGAGGAGTTCGAGGGGCTCGACCGCCTCGACATCGCGATCGACGGCGCCGATCAGGTCGATCCCGACCGCTGGCTGGTCAAGGGCGGCGGCGGCGCCCACACGCGGGAGAAGATCGTCGCCGTCGCGGCCGATCGCTTCGTTGTCATCGCCGACTCCTCCAAGCCCACCGACCGGATCGCGGCTCCGATCCCGCTCGAGCTCTCGCGCTTCGGCGTGACCGCGACCCTGCGCGAGCTGGGACAGGCGGAGCTGCGAGAGGCTCCGCCGAGCCCCGACGGCGGCCTGATCGCGGACTACCTCGGCGAGGTCGCCGACCCGGCCTCGCTGGCCGCGCGGCTGGCCGCGTTCCCGGGCGTCGTCGAGCACGGGCTGTTCGCGCCCGAGCTCGTCGCCGATGTGCTGATCGGGCGTGGCGAAGAGGTCGAGCGGCTCTAGGTGCCCGACGCGGCGGCGTCGGCGATCAGGATGCCGTCGCGGACCTCGACCCTGGCGGCGGGGATCGTCTGGTCGCCGGCGCGCAGCAGGCGCAACGCCTGGCGCTTGTCGTCCCCGGTCACCAGCCACAGCAGGCGGCGCGCCGAGGCCAGCCCCGGGTAGGTGAGCGTGATCCGTCGCCGGCCCTGGTAGGGAGCCGCGGTCGGCGCCACCCGCCGGTCCGCGACCTCCAACACGGGATCGCCGGGCACCAGCGACGCCGTGTGCCCGTCGGGCCCGAGGCCGAGGTGGACGAGGTCGAGCGAGTCCGGGAGCAAAGCCTCATACGAGGCGGCCGCGGCATCGAGGTCGGCGGCGGTCACCGCCATCGGGTGGGCGGCGCGCAGCCTGGGGATCGGCAGCGCCTCGAGCGCGTGCTCCCAGTTGCGCTCCGGATCGCCGGGCGGCGCCACCCGCTCGTCCACCTGGAAGAGCTCCGTCTGCGCCCACGGCATCTCGAGGTCGGCCAAGCCGGCGTACATCCGCCAGGGAGAGCGCCCGCCGCTGATCGCCAGGGTGAAGACGCCTCGATCGGCGACGGCCTCGCGGGCCGCCTCGGCGATCACCTCCGCGCCGCGCCGGGCGGCTGCCGCGGCGTCGGCGAGGGCCTCGACCCTCAGCAGGGCTTCTCCGCGTGGCCGCCGAACTGCTTGCGCATCGCCGAGAGCACCCGGCCGGCGTAGTCGTCGAGGTCGCGGGAGGCGAAGCGCTCGTACAGGGCGGTGGTCAGCACCGGCGCCGGGACCCCCTCCTCGATCGCGGCCACCGAGGTCCAGCGGCCCTCGCCCGAGTCCGAGACCCGGCCGGCGCCCTCCGCCCGCTCGGGCGACTCCCGCAGCGCGGCGGCCGTCAGGTCGAGCAGCCAGGAGCCGATCACGCTGCCGCGGCGCCAGACCTCCGCGACCTCGGGCAGCTCGATCTCGTAGCTGTAGAACTCGGGATGGTCGAGCGGTGCGGTCTCGGCGTCGGCCTCGCGCTCGACGCTGCCGGCGTTCGCGTTGCGGAGGATGTTGAGCCCCTCGGCGTAGGCCGCCATCACGCCGTACTCGATCCCGTTGTGGACCATCTTCACGAAGTGGCCGGCGCCGCTGGGGCCGCAGTGCAGGTAGCCGTGCTCGGCCGGGCTCGGCTCGCCGTCGCGGCCAGGCGTCCGCTCCGCCGACTCGACCCCGGGAGCAAGCGTCGCGAAGATCGGATCGAGGCGTTCGACCGCTCCTGGGGGCCCGCCGATCATCAGGCAGTAGCCGCGCTCGAGGCCGAAGACCCCGCCACTGGTTCCGCAATCGATGTAGTCGATCCCGCGCTCGCCCAGCTCCGCAGCGCGACGGATGTCGTCGCGGTAATAGGAATTGCCACCGTCGATGACGACATCGCCGCGCTCGAGCTGGTCGGCGATCCCGTGCACGGTGTCCTCCGTGATCTCGCCCGCCGGGACCATCGCCCAGACGGCCCGCGGAGCCGAGAGCTTCGCCGCCAGCTCGGTCAGCGACGCGGCGCCCACCGCCCCCTCCGCCGCCAGCGCCTCGATTGCCTTCTCATCGACGTCGTAGACGACGCAGCGGTGGCCTGCGGCCATCAGGCGCCGGGCGATGTTCGCGCCCATCCGCCCGAGTCCGACGATGCCGAGCTCGGAGGTCTCGCTCACGCTGGTTCCTTTCGATCGCTGCCGGGCGGACGATCCTAAGCGAGTAGTTAGTGTCCGGCGATCCATGGCCGAGCCGACGCCGTCCCCCCCGCCGCCGCACTCGGAACCCGCCGACGCCCTGGTCGTCTTCGGCATCAGCGGCGACCTCGCCCGGAAGATGACGTTCCGGGCCCTCTACAGGCTGGAGCGCCGCGGCCGGCTGAGCTGCCCGATCATCGGCGTCGCGATCGACGACTGGGACGACGAGGCGCTGCGCGCCCACACCCGCGAGGCGATCGCGGCGAGCGTCGACGAGCCCGACACGGAGGCCCTCGAGCGCCTCGCCGGGCGGATGACCTATCTCCAGGGCGACTACGCCGAGCCCGAGACCTTCCAGCGGCTGGCCGCGGCGCTCGCCGGAGCGCAGCACCCGGCCTTCTACCTCGAGGTCCCGCCCTCGCTGTTCGCCGGCGTCGTCGGCAGCCTCGGCGAGGCCGGGCTGGCCGGCGGCGCCCGGGTGGTGATCGAGAAGCCCTTCGGACACGACCTCGCCTCCGCCAAGGCGCTCAACCGCGAGCTGCTCGAGGTCGTGGACGAGTCGCAGATCCTGCGGATCGACCATTTCCTCGGCAAGGAGCCGGTGATGGACATCACCTATCTGCGCTTCGCCAACAGCCTGCTGGAGCCGGTCTGGAACCGCCAGCACATCTCACACGTGCAGATCACGATGGCCGAGGACTTCGGGGTCGAGAGCAGGGGGCGCTTCTACGACCCGGTGGGCACGCTGCGCGACGTCGTCCAGAACCACCTCCTGCAGCTCCTCGCCCTGGTGGCGATGGAGCCCCCGGCAGGCACCGAGGAGGACTCGATCCGAGACCGCAAGCTCGACCTCTTGAAGGCGATCCCCGCAGCCGACCCGGCGAAGCACGTCCGGGGGCAGTACGAGGGGTACCTCGACGTCGACGGCGTCGCCGCGGGCTCGACCACGGAGACCTACGTGGCGCTCGAGCTGGAGATCGAGAACTGGCGCTGGGCGGGCGTGCCGTTCTTCATCCGCGCCGGCAAGGCCCTGCCGACCCGCGAGACCGAGGTCAACGTCGTCTTCCGGCGCCCGCCGCGGCTGGGGGTCGGCCCGCGCTCGCGCCCGCATCCGAATCAGCTGATCATCCGCATCGACCCGCGGCCCGGAGCGCGGATCCGTTTCGTCGCCAAGAAGGCCGGCGAAGAGGCGTTCGAGCCGGCGGACCTCGAGGTCCTGTTCGAGAAGACCCCGGGCTCCGAGCCCGAGCCCTACGAGCGACTGCTCGACGACGCGCTGCGCGGCGAGGTCCAGCTGTTCACCCGCGAGGACTCGGTCGAGCAGGCCTGGCGGATCGTGCAGCCGCTGCTCGACGAGCCCGGTCCCGTCGACCTCTACGCCCCCGGCAGCTGGGGCCCGAAGCGCGCCGACGAGCTGGTCCGCGGGGTCTGCGAGTGGTACGAGCCCTGGCTGCCGTGATCCGCTACCGCCGGATGCCGATCGAGGTCGAGTCCCCCGAGGAGCTCGGCTACGACGCGATCGCCAACAACCTCTCGGAGAGCTCGTTCACAGACATGCGGCTGGCCGACTACGGGATCGACGGCGACGTCGCCGACCTGCTGCTCCAGTACGGCGACCACCGAGGCCTGCCGCGCCTGCGCGATCACGTCGCCGGCGACTCGGAGCGGCTCGGCGATCGACGAGGAGATGGCGGCCCGCGCGCTGGAGGCCCGGCCGCGGATCCTGCCGGCGATTCGCGACAAGGTCGCAGCCCATCTCGGGATCGTCCGCGATTGGATCGGCGCCCAGGAGACGTTCGAGTGGGTCGAGCCGAGCGCAGGCGTGGTCTGCATGCCGCGCTTCCGCGACACCTTCGAGGTCGACCTCGACCACTTCTACGACGACCTCCTGACCGAGCACGGCACCTACGTCGGCCCCGGCCACTGGTTCGACCAGGGCCGCCGCTCGTTCCGCCTCGGCTTCGCCTGGCCGCAGGCCGACGAGCTCCGCCGCGGGCTCGCGGGCCTGCTCGCCGCCGCCGGCGCCTAGCGGGTCACCAGGCAGTCGCGCCCGCCGCGCTTGGCGGCGTATAGCGCGTCATCGGCTCGGGCGACCAGGGTCGCCGCATCCTCCGTGCGGTCCCAGTCCACGAGCCCGCCCGAGACGCGCTGGCCCATCGGGGTCGCCGCGCGCAGGCGCTCGATCGTCTCGGATGCCTCCTCGAGGTCGGCGCCGGGCAGCGCCAGGGTGAACTCCTCGCCGCCGTAGCGGGCGAGGATGTCGGTCTCGCGCAGGAGCCCGAGCCAGCGGGCCGCCACCTCCTTGAGCACGCGGTCGCCGGCCTGATGGCCGAACTCGTCGTTGTAGTCCTTGAACCGATCGAGGTCGAGGACGGCCAGCGCCAGCGGCGCGCCGCTGCGCTCCGCGCGCGCCAGCTCGCGGACCAGGTGCTCGTCCCAGGCGCGCCGGTTGGCGAGGCCGGTGAGGTCGTCGGTACGGGCCACCCGCTCGAGCCTGGCGAGCATCGCCGCGCGCTCGATCGCGATCGCCGCCTCGGCGGCGAGCAGGCCGATCACCTGCCCCAGGTCCTCGCTTGCCCGCTCCCGGAATCGGGTCCAATAGACGGCCAAGACGCCGATCGGGACGCCATCGTGGACGACGGGGTGAAAGAGGGCCGAGCCCGCCTCGAACTCGCGCGGCGGCGGCGGCGCGGGATCATCGCGGCCCTGCGCCATGCCGGGCTCCCCCGAGTTGAACGCCCTGACCACGCCGACGGGGCTGGAGACGAACGGCACCGCCCGCCCCAGCAGGGCCAGGTCCGTAGCCGCGGTCGCCTTCAGGCCGGTGCCGTTGGCGACGGGCTCCCACAGGGCTGCGGCGCTGGCGTCGGCCACTCCAAGCGCGGCCTTGCAGACCACCAGCCCGGCCCCCTCGGAGCTGGTGTGGCGAGCGAGCTCGTGGGCGGTGTCCGAGACGGCGGCGAGCGAGCGAGCCCGGCTGTCGGCCTCGGCGGCCCGCTGGCGGACCCGCCGGGCGAGGGCGTCGACGAGGACGCCGGCGATCGCGATCGTCCCGATCGTCATCACCCACCTTGCGATCGGGCTCGTCGGCGCGACCTGGGTCAGGACCCAGCCGTAGGCAACCCCGATCAGCACCATGTGCGCCGCGCCCCACCGCCGGCCGAAGAAAAAGAACGCGTAGAGGCCGACCCACACGTACCAGAAGCTGTAGAAGCTGCCGCCGTCGCCGGAGAGGTAGACCGCGCGGGTCACGACCAGGGTGCCGATGGCGATGGCGACGTGCAGCGACCATGCCCGGAAGCGCCCGGCGAAGGCGACCAGCGGCATCGCCCCGATCGCGGCCAGGGCGACGTTGCTCCACAACCCGGCATGGTGGGCCACCGGCGGATGCGGCAGCAACAGGGTCAGTGCGCCGGTGCCCGCGCCGGCGAAATAGAGCGCGCCGAGCGTGAGCGCCATCGAGCGCTCGCTGTCGGCCGTCTGGCTCGAACTCTCCTCGGCGAAGGCCATCAATCCTTCTTCGGCAGACGACGACGATCCCCACAGGGGTTTCTGCCCAAGGCCGACACGCGTCTGTCCGGGCCGGTCTCGCTTGAAAGCAGACGGCCGGGTTGGCAGGTTCGCTTGGGTGGTCGTGGGTGCGTGCCGATGAATAGGCGAAGCCATGCGCGCCGCGACGCACATCAGGGAGATCCTGCGGGCTCCAGCTACCCAGGCGACGCTCTTCGGCCTCGTCTACTTCGGCTTCGCGCGAGGCGGGCTCACCTTCGCTACCCAGCCGGAGGGCATCACCGCGGTGTGGCCCGCCAGCGGCCTCTACCTCGGGATCCTCCTGGTCACCCCGCGACGCCGCTGGCCCGCCCTCGCGACGGCGACCTTCAGCGCGGATCTGGCGGCCAACCTGATCGCCGACAATGGCCTCGCCAGCCTCGGCATCGCCGTCGCCGACACCTCCGAGGGCCTGCTGGGGGCGGTCCTGATCGGGCTCGCATGCGGCGGCACGCCGTTCACACTGTCGCGGCTCCGGCACATCATCGCCTTCGCGCTCGCCGGCGTGGGAGCCGCGAACGCGATCACGGCCGTGATCGGCGCGGCGACGGTGGCGCTGAGCTCGGGCGAGAGCTTCGGACACACCTGGCTGCTGTGGTGGACGGCCGACGGCATCGGCATGCTTGCCGTGGCCCCGCTGATCTGGGCGGCCTTCGCGACCAAGCTGGCGCTGCCGACGCGGGCCGAGCTCGGGGAGTTCTTGCTCGTGCTCGGCGGCCTCGTCCTTTCCGCGGTCCTCGTGTTCTCCTCGGAGGCGGTGGCCACCGGGGCGGCGGCGCTGCCACCGGCGGTGGTCACCCCGTTCCTGCCGTGGATGGCCTGGCGCTCGGGCCCGGCGGCCACCGCGGTCGGCTCGTTCGCCCTCTGCGCGATCGCGTCGCTGTTCACCGTCCACGGCATGGGACCGCTGGCGAGCGTCGGCCTGGACCAGGTCCAGCACCTGTTCTCCCTGCAGATCTTCCTCGCTGTGTCGGTGTTGACCGCGATGGCGATCGGCGCGGCCGTCAGCGAGGGACGTGATGCGCAGGCCGCCCTGGCGGCGGCCGAGCGGGGCTTCCGCACCCTCGTCGAGCAGATACCCGCAGCCACCTACATCTGCGACTACGACGAGCAGGGGACATACCGCTACATCAGCCCGCAGGCGGAGGCGATGACCGGCTACCCGACCAGCCGCTGGTTCGACGACCCGGAGCATTGGATACGGATCCTGCACCCCGACGACCGCGACCACATCGTCGAGCTAATCGCGCACTGCGTGCGCGAGGAGATCCCCTTCGAGAGCGAGTACCGGCTGGTCCGGGCCGACGGCGAGGTGATCGTGGTCTGGGACCGCGAGACGGTCGTCCGCGACGAGGACGACCGGCCGGCGAGCAGCCAGGGGGTGCTGGTCGATGTCACCGAGCTGCGTCACACCGAGCGGGCGCTGATCGAGTCCGAGGAGCTGCACCGCTCGGTGGTCGACGCCCTCGACGAGGGCGTCTTCGTGCTTGACTCCGACGGCATCGTCATCGCCGCGAACGCCAGCGGCGCGCGGGTGCTGGGCGTCGAGGCCAAGTCGCTGATCGGCTCGCCGCTGCCGTCCGAGCAGACGTTCCTCACCGACGGGACCCCGGTTGACGAGCACAACAGCCCCGCCATGAGGGCGCTGCGCTCGGGGGTGCGGGCGCGCGACGTGGAGCTGCGGATCGTTCGGCGGGTGGGCGACGACCGCTGGCTGCGAGTCAACTATCAGCCGCTCGAGGGGCAGGGCGACGGCGACGGGCTCGTCTTCTCCTTCACCGACATCACCGAGTGGCGCCGGGACCAGGAGCAGATCGCCTACCTCGCCTACAACGACCCCCTCACCGGGCTGCCGAACCGGACGGCGCTCGAACGAGCCCTCTCGCCGGCACTGGCCCGGGCACGGCGGGGCGGGCGGGCGGCCGCCCTCATCTACCTCGACCTCGACCACTTCAAGGT
>JBKJZF010000133.1:0-11954 GCA_046715315.1 Solirubrobacterales bacterium
GGCTCGATGCTCGCCGGCGCCGCGCCGGCCCCATCGCGGCCGCCCCGGCCGCGATGGCGGGGGGCTCGCCCGAGGCCTCCGCCGTGCCCGGCCCCCCGCTGGCAGGGCCGGTGCAGCTCGCAACCGCGGTGGCCGTCGCTGTTGCCGCGGCGTTCGCCTTCCTGCCGGACATCCAGGAGGCATCGGAGCAGACCGTCCAGGCCCACCACCTCGCGCATGCGGCCGAGTTCCTCTTCGGGGCCGCGCTCGGGATGGCCGTCGCCTCCACGCCCTCGTTTTTCGCCCGCCTGGCTCCGCGCTTCTCGACCCTCGGCCTGGTCGTGGCGATCCTGGCGCCGGCGGCGATGCTGCTCTTGATGATCCCCGCCATCTACGAGCCGCTGGAGGACAAGGACGGCCTTCACGCCGCCTACCACGCCGGGATCTCCGTGCTGGGGATGGCCGCCGGCTTCGCCGCCGCCCTGCTGGGGCGCGTCGTCGGTCGGCTGCTGCTCGTACTCTCGGTCGGGATGGCGCTGATGTACGCGGCTGGAGTGACGGGAGGATGAGCGTGAGCGAAGAGAAAGAAGACGGGGTGCGGACGGCCCAGGCATGGTTCTTCGGGCTCGGGATCGGCCTCATCGTCCTGGTGCTGATGGCAACGGCCTACACGATCGGCTTCAACCGCGGCGAGGACGAGGCCGGCCAGGGGGCTGCGGCGACCTCCCAGAAGGGAGAGCCGGCCGCGGAGCCCGCGCCAGCGGCGGCTGCCGGAGGCCAGGGCGAGGAGCTGTTCGTCACCAACTGCGGCAGCTGCCACACCCTCGGCGCCGCCGGGACCACCGGGACCACCGGCCCGGACCTCGACACGCTGGCCCCCGACGATGCGCAGGTGCTGTCGGCGATCGAGAACGGCGGCGCGGGGTCCGGAGCGATGCCGGCGAATCTCCTCCAGGGCAAGGAGGCCCAGGAGGTCGCGGCCTACGTGGCCGCAGAGGCCGGAGGCTGAGCGCGTCGAGCCCGGTCCGGACCGGTGCCCTCGCGGCCCGGCCCGCCCCGTGAAATCCGACTGCTGGCGACGGAATTCGGCGCCGCCAGCCGCTTCGTTAGGGTGCCGCTTCGTGGGACGAGATCGGCAGCGGACCGCCACGGGATTGACCGGATGAGCCAGGGCCGGGCGCTGCTGCGGGCGCGCCAGTTCTTCGAGCCCCGCCAGCGCTCGGCCGACGGTTGGAACGAGGCTTCGACCTACGCCCGCGACTGGGAGGCCTCCTACCGGCGGCGCTGGCAGCACGACCGCGTCGTCCGCTCCACCCACGGGGTCAACTGCACCGGCTCGTGCTCGTGGAAGATCCACGTCAAGGACGGGCGGGTCACCTGGGAGACACAGCAGACCGACTACCCGAGCAACGGGCCCGACACCCCCGACTACGAGCCCCGGGGCTGCCCCCGCGGCGCCTCCTTTAGCTGGTACGTGTACTCGCCGCTGCGCCCGAAGTACCCCTACGTGCGCGGGGTGCTGCTGGAGATGTACAGGGAGGCGCGCGAGCGCCTCGGCGACCCCGTCGAGGCCTGGGCGTCGATCGTCGAGGACCCCGAGCGCGCCCGCGCCTACAAGTCCCGTCGCGGCAAGGGCGGCTTCCTGCGGGCCTCCTGGGACGAGGCCTCGGAGCTGATCGCCGCCGCCCACGTGCACACGATCCGCCGCTACGGGCCCGACCGGATCGCCGGCTTCTCGCCGATCCCGGCGATGTCGATGGTCTCCTACACGGCGGGGACGCGGTTCCTCTCGCTGATCGGCGGCGTCTGCCTCTCCTTCTATGACTGGTACGCGGACCTGCCACCGGCCTCGCCGCAGATCTGGGGGGACCAGACCGACGTCCCCGAGTCGGCCGACTGGTGGAACGCCGGATATCTGATCCTCTGGGGGTCGAACGTCCCCCAGACCCGCACCCCCGACGCGCACTTCATGACCGAGGCGCGCTACCGCGGACAGAAGGTGGTGGTGGTCTCGCCCGACTACGCCGGCCACACCAAGTTCGCCGACCACTGGCTGCCGGCCGAGGCGGGCACCGACGGCGCCCTGGCGATGGCGATGGGGCACGTGATCCTGAACGAGTTCCACGTCAAGCGCGAGATCCCCTACTTCCGCGACTACGCCCGGCGCTTCACCGACATGCCGATGCTGGTGACGCTGAGCGAGCGCGGCGACGGCAGCACGGTCGCGGACACCTTCCTGCGCGCCTCTGACCTCGGCGACGAGGGCGAGAACGCCGAATGGAAGACCGTCGTCTACGACGGCTCCCGCGGCGAGGCGGTGGTCCCCAACGGCTCGATCGGCTTCCGCTGGGGCGAGCAGGGCGCGGGGGGGTGGAACCTCGACCTGGGCGAGGTCGACCCGGCGCTGACCCTGCTCGGCAACCACGACGAGCTGGTCGAGGTGACCCTGCCGCGGTTCGAGGGCGGCGAGACGGAAGGCGGCACGACGATGCGCCGCGGCGTCCCCGCGAAGCGGATCGGCGGCCGGCTCGTGACCACCGTCTTCGACCTCGCCCTGGCCCAGTATGGGGTGGGGCGTGAGGGCCTACCAGGTGAGTGGCCGAGCGGCTACGACGACGACTCGGTTCCCTACACGCCGGCCTGGCAGGAGGCGATCACCGGCGTCGACGCCGGGCGCTGCGTCCGCATCGCGCGCGAGTTCGCCGCCAACGCCGAGCGCACCGAGGGGCGCTCGATGATCGTCATGGGCGCGGGCACCAACCACTGGTTCCACTCCGACGAGACCTACCGGACGATGCTGGCGCTGGTGCTCTTCTGCGGCTGCCAGGGGGTGAACGGCGGCGGCTGGGCCCACTACGTGGGCCAGGAGAAGGTGCGGCCGATCACCGGCTGGATGACGGTCGCCTTCGCCCTCGACTGGTCGCGCCCGCCGCGCCAGCAGCCGGCGACGCCGTTCTGGTACCTGGCCTCCGACCAGTGGCGCTACGAGACCTTCGGCGCCGAGGAGTTCACCTCGCCGGCCGGCAACGGTTCGCTCGGCAAGCGCCACATGGCCGACTGCCACGCCCTCGCCGTCCGCCTCGGATGGCTGCCCTCCTACCCGAGCTTCGACCGCAACCCGCTCGACCTCTGCGACGAGGCCCGCGAGCAGGGGGTGGAGCCCGCCGAGCACGTCGTCTCGGAGCTGCGCGAGGGCCGGCTTCGCTTCGCTTGCGAGGACCCCGACGACCCGGCCAACTTCCCCCGCGTGCTCTCGCTCTGGCGCGCCAACCTGCTGGGGTCGTCGAGCAAGGGCCACGAGTACTTCCTGCGCCACCTCCTCGGCGTCCCCGACGCGGCGGTCCGCTCGGAGGAGTCGCCGCCCGAGAACCGCCCCAGCGAGGTCGAGTGGCGCGACGAGGCGCCCACGGGCAAGCTCGACCTCTTCACCACGATCGACTTCCGCATGAACGGCTCGTGCATCTACTCCGACGTCGTCTTGCCCGCGGCCACCTGGTACGAGAAGCACGACATCTCCAGCACCGACCTGCACCCGTTCATCCATCCCTTCAACGCGGCGATCCCGCCGCCGTGGGAGACGAAGACCGACTGGGACGCCTTCAACCGGATCGCCGAGGCGTTCAGCGGCCTCGCCGCCAAGCACCTCGGAACCCGCACCGACCTGGTCGCGGCGCCGCTGCTTCACGACACCCCGGAGGAGCTGGCCCAGCCGCTCGGCCGGGTGCGCGACTGGCGAGCCGGCGAGTGCGAGCCGATTCCGGGGCGGACGATGCCGAAGCTGGTCGCGGTCGAGCGCGACTACACGGCCGTGCACGAGAAGATGACCGCACTGGGCCCGCTGGTCGAGAAGGCAGGCATCGGCGCCAAGGGCGTCTCCTGGAAGCCTGTGCCGGAGGTGGCGGAGCTGGGCCGCCGCAACGGCCGTGCCAACGGCGGCGGCCCCGCCAACGGCCGGCCGTCGCTGCGCCGCGACGTCGACGTCTGCGAGGCGATCCTGGCGCTCTCGGGCACGACCAACGGTCGCCTCGCGGTTGAGAGCTTCCGCGCGCTGGAGGAGCAGACTGGCCTCGAGCTGGCGCAGGTGCCGGCGGAGCGCGCCGACGAGCGCCTCACCTTCGGCGAGATCGGGATCCAGCCGCGCAAGGTGATCGCCTCGGCGGAGTGGTCGGGCCTCGAGTCGCGCGAGCGCCGCTACTCGCCGTTCACCGCCAATGTCGAGCTGCTGATCCCCTGGCGCACCCTGACCGGCCGCCAGCAGCTCTTCATCGACCACGAGTGGATGCTCGACATGGGGGAGGGGCTGCCCGCCTACCGCCCGCCGGTCGACGCGGGGCAGCTCCTCGGACTCGCCGGAGAGCCCGCCGCCGAGGACGGCCTCGAGGTCACGGTGCGCTATCTGACCCCGCACTCGAAGTGGTCGATCCACTCCGAGTTCCAGGACAACCTGCTGATGCTGACCCTGTTCCGCGGCGGCCCGGCGATGTGGCTGGCGACCGAGGACGCGGAGCGGATCGCGGTTGCCGACAACGACTGGCTCGAGGTCTACAACCGACACGGCACGGTCGCCTGCCGTGCCGTGGTATCGCACCGGGTGCCGCCCGGGGTGGCGCTCTTCTACCACTCCCAGGATCGCCACGTGAACGTCCCGGTCTCGGAGATCTCCGGGGCGCGCGGCGGCACCGACAACTCGCTGACGCGGATCTCGATCAAGCCGACCCACCTGATCGGTGGCTATGCCCAGCTCTCCTGGGGCTTCAACTACTACGGCCCCACCGGGCCGCAGCGCGACCAGCTGATCATTGTCCGCAAGCGCCGCACGGAGGTGGACTACCGGTGAAGGTGCGCGCCCAGATGGGCATGGTGATGAACCTCGACAAGTGCATCGGCTGCCACACCTGCTCGGTCACCTGCAAGAACGTCTGGACCAACCGGCCCGGCACCGAGTACGTGTGGTTCAACAACGTCGAGACCAAGCCGGGGCGCGGCTACCCCCGTGACTACGAGGACCAGGAGCGCTGGAACGGCGGCTGGAAGCTCGACCGCAAGGGCCGCCTGCAGCTGAAGGCGGGTGGTCGGATGAAGAAGCTGATGAACATCTTCTGGAACCCGGACCTGCCGACGCTCGATGACTACTACGAGCCCTGGACCTACGACTACGACCACCTGATCAGCGCCCCCTCCTCCGACGTGCAGCCCGTGGCGCGGCCGAAGTCGCTGGTCACCGGGCACAACCTCGACCTCGAGTGGGGTCCGAACTGGGACGACGACCTCGCCGGCGCGCAGGTCTCGGCGGCGAAGGACCCGAACCGCCGGGGGCTCGAGGACAAGGTCAAGCTCGAGTTCGAGCAGGCGTTCATGATGTACCTGCCGCGGATCTGCGAGCACTGCATCAACCCCTCCTGCGTCGCCTCCTGCCCCTCCGGCGCGATGTACAAGCGCGAGGAGGACGGGATCGTGCTGGTCGACCAGGAGGCCTGCCGTTCCTGGCGCTTCTGCGTCTCCGGCTGCCCCTACAAGAAGGTCTACTTCAACTGGAGCACGGGCAAGGCCGAGAAGTGCAACTTCTGCTACCCCCGGGTCGAGGCCGGGCTGCCGACGGTCTGCTCGGAGACCTGCGTCGGGCGCCTGCGCCACCTCGGCATCGTCCTGATCGACACGGACCGGGTCGAGGCGGCCGCCTCGGTGCCCGACGAGCACGACCTGCTCGACGCCCAGCTCGACCTGATGCTCGACCCCGACGACCCTGAGGTCCGCGCGCAGGCGCAGCGGGACGGGATCCCCGACGACTGGATCGAGGCGGCGCGGCGCTCGCCCGTCTACGCGATGTGCAAGCGCTGGCGGATTGCGCTGCCGCTGCATCCCGAGTACCGGACGATGCCGATGGTCTGGTACGTGCCGCCGCTCTCGCCGGTGGAGGCGATGGTCGAGGAGGTGGGAGAGGGCCAGGAGGCCGACCCCGAGAAGCTGTTCGCCGCCGTCGACGAGATGCGGATCCCGGTGGAGTATCTGGCCAGCTTCCTCTCAGCGGGCGACCCCGAGCCGGTGCGCCGCTCGCTCGCCCGCCTGGTGGCGATGCGCCGCTTCATGCGCGCCGCCAACGTCGAGGGGCGCGTCGACGAGGCGATCGCCAGCGACGTGGACATGACCCCGACCGAGATCGAGGAGATGTTCCGGATGGTCGCGATCGGCGACTACGACGATCGCTACGTGCTGCCCAAGCGCCATGGTGAGGCCTCGCCGCGGGCGTTCGCGGAGCAGGGCTCGTGCGGGATCGACTTCGCGAACGGCGCCGCGGTCGCGCCCGAGACCGCGGTCGACCCGATGGGTGACCCGGCATACGAGGAGCCCGCCCCGGCTTCCGACTTCGACCTGCGCGACCACCTCGTCAAGCGCGGGGGCAACGGCAGTGGCTGAGCGCGTCCACTCGCTGAAGCTGGTCTCGCTGCTGCTGCAGTACCCGAGCGAGGAGCGGCGCCAGGCTGCCGCGGCTGCTGGCGCCGTCGAGGTGGCGCCCGCGGGCCGGCGCCAGGCCGAGCGCCTGCGCACCTTCTGCGAATGGTACGCGGCGACCCCGGCGGCGGAGCTGCAGGGCCTCTACGTCGAGGCCTTCGACTTCACCAAGCAGTGCAGCCTGCACCTCACCTATCACGTCCACGGCGATCGCCGCCAGCGCGGGATGGCGATGCTGCGCTTGAAGGAGGCCTACCGGGCCGCCGGGCTCGAGCCGCCCGGCACCGAGCTGCCCGACTTCCTGCCGCTGATGCTGGAGTTCGCGGCGCTGGCCCCGCCCGACGCCGGGATCGCCCTGCTCGAGGAGAACCGGGTAGCGATCGAGTTGGTTCGGGCCGGTCTCGCCCGGGAGGGGAGCCCGTTCGCGCCGCTCTTGGACGCGGTCGTAGACGCGCTCCCCGGCCTCAGCGCCCGCAACCTGGCGCGGATCAAGCGGCTGGCCACGGAGGGCCCACCCCACGAGGAGGTCGGGCTGGAGCCGTTCGCGCCGCCGGAGGTGATGCCGCTCGAAGGGCCCGAGGGCGCGCGGCCACTCGCCGGCAGCGGAGGCGGGCAGCCGTGAGCCGGGGCGACGTCCTCCTATACACGGTCCTTCCATACGCCGCCCTGGCCGTGTTCGCGGTCGGGCACTGGTGGCGATACCGCCGCGACCAGTACGGGTGGGGCGCCCGATCCACGCAGCTGCTCGAGAGCAAGGTGCTGAAGTACGCCAGCACGATCTTCCACCTCGGGGTGCTGGCGGCGATCGGCGGACACGTGCTGGGCCTGCTGGTCCCGCGCTCGTGGACCGAGGCCGTCGGGGTCTCCGACGACGCCTACCACGTGATCGCCGTGATCGGCGGGCTCGCCGCCGGCGGCGCCGTCTGCTTCGGCTTCGCCCTGCTGGTCTACCGCCGCCTGCGCTTCCCGCGGGTGCGCGTGACCACCACCCGCGTCGACGTCGCCACCTTCGCCCTGCTCGCGGCGGGAATCCTCACCGGGATGCTGGCGACGATCACCAACATCGGCGACGTGGTCCAATATCGTGAGACCGTAGCCCCCTACTTCCGCCAGCTCTTCATCGGCGATCCGCAGCCCGAGCTGATGACGGGCGGCGGGGTCACCTTCATCTTCCAGGCCCATGTCACGGTGGTCTGGCTGCTGTTCGCGTTCTGGCCGTTCAGCCGCCTCGTCCACGCCTGGAGCATCCCCGTCGACTACCCGCGCCGCAGCCCGATTCCCTACCGCTCGCGGCTCGGGCGCCCGCGCCGGGCGCGGAGGCCCGCGGGCGAGGTCGCGGCGGCGAGAATCAAGGTCGGCCGGTGAGCGCCGACAGGGCAGGGGCGGGCCGCAACCTCACCCTGGCGACGGTCGCCTTCGCCCTCTGCTTCGCGGCCTGGGGCATGCTCGCCCCGATCGCCCCCGACATCCAGGATGAGCTGGGCCTCTCCAACACCGAGACCTCGGTGATGATCTCGATCCCGGTGCTGCTGGGCTCGCTGCTGCGGATCCCGCTGGGACTGCTCACCGACCGCGTCGGCGGGCGCTTGGTGTTCGGGCTGATGCTCTTCTACTCCGCCGGCGCGGCGGTCCTGGTCGGCTTCGCCTCCGGCTACGCGGCGCTGCTCGGCGCCGGCCTCCTGCTCGGCGCCGCGGGCGCCACCTTCGCCGTCGGCGTCCCCTTCGTCGCCGAGTGGTACGAGCCCAAGCGCCAGGGCTTCGCCCTCGGCGTCTACGGGATGGGGAACATCGGCACCGCGCTCGCGGCCTTCTCGGTCCCCGCGATCCGCAACTCCGCCGGCCAGGAGGTGGCCGGCCTCGTGTTCGGCGGCGTGATCGCCGTCTACGGGCTGATCTGGTGGAGCCTTGCCCGCGACGTCCCCGACCGCCAGCCCACGCGCCAGCCCTACCGCGAGGTGCTGCGCTCGGGCTGGGATCTCTACCGGCTCTCGCTCTTCTACTTCGTCACCTTCGGCGGCTTCGTCGCGATGGCGATCTTCCTGCCGAAGCTGCTTACCGACTGGTTCGACTACTCGCTCACCGACGCCGGCCTGCGCGCAGCCGGGTTCACCGTCGTCGCTACGGCCGCGCGCCCGATCGGCGGCTGGCTCAGCGACCGGGTGGGGGGGACGAAGGTGCTCGCCTTCGCCTTCGTCGGGGTCGGGATCGACGCCATCGGCCTCTCCTGGCAGGCATCCGACCCCTCGATTGTGCCGGTGACGATCTTCTGCCTGACGATGGCGGGATTCCTCGGGCTCGGCAACGGCGCCGTGTTCAAGCTGGTTCCCCTGTTCTTCCCGAAGTCGACGGGCGCGGCGACCGGGATCGTCGGCGCCGCCGGCGGGCTCGGCGGCTTCTTCCCGCCGCTGTTGCTCGGCATCGTCAAGGACGCCACCGGCGACTTCGTCCTGGCCTTCGTATTCATGGTCGCCTTCGCCTGGATGTGCGCCGGGATGGCGGTGGCCCTGCTCGAGCCCGCGGACGCCTCCCCGGCCGATTCCGGCGGCGTGGATCGCTGAGCCGAAGCCGAGCGGCTCAGCCCGCGGCGTGATCGCCGGCGCCGCGCAGCAGGCGCAGGGCGTGGGGCACCGCCACCTCGAGCACCGGGGCGGTCTCGTCGATCGCCCCCGGGTTGCCCGGGAGGTTGACGATCAGGGTCCGCCCCCGGGTCCCGGCGACGCCGCGGGAGACCATCCACAGCTTGGTGTGTGGCTTGGAGGCGTCCCGCAGGGCCTCGGCGATCCCGGGCGCCTCGCGGTCGATCGCCTCCCGGGTAGCCTCAGGGGTGACGTCGCTCGGCGCCAGGCCGGTGCCGCCGGAGGTGAGCACCAGGTCGCAGCCCTCCTCGTCGGCCCAGTGGCGAAGCCGCTCGGCGATCCGCTCGCGCACGTCGGGGACGATCTCGGCCCCGGCGACCTCGACCCCGAGCCGCCCGGCCAGCGCCCGCAGGCGCGGCCCGCCGAGATCCTCCGCCTCGCCGGCCGCGCGCGAGGTGCTCACCGTCAGCAGCGCCGCCCGGGCGGGCGGGTCCGTCGCCATCTCAGCCCGTCTCGTCGCGGCGCCAGTCGTGACGCCCGCCGGTCTTCTCCAGCAGGCGGACGTGCTCGATCTCGATCCCTCGCTCGATGCCCTTCGCCATGTCGTAGACGGTCAGGGCCGCGACCGCGCAGGCGGTCATCGCCTCCATCTCCACCCCGGTGCGGTCGGTCGAGCGCGCGGCGGCGGTAAGGCTCACCGTTCCTGCCTCGACGTCGATCTGTGCCTCGACGTCCACGTGCGCCAGGGCGATCGGGTGGGCGAGCGGGATCAGCTCGGCGGTGCGCTTCGCCGCCTGGATGCCGGCGATGCGCGCGATTCCAAGCACGTCGCCCTTCGGAGCGTCGCCGGCGGCGATCGCCCGGGCCGTCTTCGGGGACATCCGCAGCACCGCCTGCGCGCGGGCCCGGCGCTCGCTCACCCGCTTGTCGCCGACGTCGACCATCCTCGCCGCGCCCCCCTCGTCGAGATGGGTCAGCCTGGGCTCGCTCACGGCGCCTCCGGGACCGTGCCATCTACCTGCCGCCGGCGCTCGCCGCCCGGGGACTCGCTCACCTCGACCTTCCAGATCGGCGCCTCGCCCTTGATCCGGTCGATCACCTCGCGGGCGCCGGCAAAGGCCTGCTCTCGGTGGGCGGCCGAGACGGCGACGATCACGCTCGCCTCCTCGCGGGGGACCGCGCCCACCCGGTGCTCGGCGGCGGCGGCCTCGAGGCCGTGGCGCTCCACGCACGAGCGCAGGATCGCCGCGATCCGCTCCTCGGCCATCTCCGCGTAGGCTTCGTAGTCGAGGCGGTCGACGTCCCGGGTGGTCCCCGAGAAGGTCACGGTGGCGCCCGCGCCCGGGCGCGAGACGGCCTCGCGCAGGGCGTCGAGCGAGAGCGGCTCGCCGGTGACCCGGGCGCGGATCACGGCGATCCTCCCGAGACGGGAGGGATCAGGGCCAGCTCGTCGCCGGGGCGAAGGAGCTGCGAGCCGTCGACGTACTCGCGGTTGACCGCCACCCGGATCGGCAGGCGCTCGGCCAGCTCGGCCAGCTGCGGATGGTCCGCGAGGGCGGCGAGGGCGTCGTCGGCGGTGGCCCCGTCGTCGAGTTCGAGCTCGATCCGGTCGCTGCCCGCGCGCTCGCGCAGCATCGCGAACAGGCGCACGCTGACGATCACGCCGCACATGCTATGCCCAGGGGCCGCGGCAGCAGCTCGATCTCGACCCGCGCTCCCGCCGCCACGTCGGCCGAGTCGGCGGGAAGGATCGCCAGGCAGTCGGCGCCGAGCATCGAGGTGAGCACGTGTGAGCCCTGGGGCCCGGTGGGCTCGGCCTGCCAGCCGCCCGGCGCCGGCGTCAGCCGGCATCGCACCGCATGGGCGCGGCCGGGCTTCTTCGGCACCTCCCGGGTGAGCACCGCCTGCGTGCGCGCGGCCGCGGGATCGACGCCGCTCATCGCCAGCAGCGCCGGACGGACGAAGAGGATGAAGGTGACCAGCGCCGAGACCGGGTTGCCGGGCAGGCCGAAGGCCAGGCACCGGTCGCGGCGGCCGAACCAGGTCGGCTTGCCCGGTCGCAGCCCGACCCCCCAGAACTCCTCCTCCGCGCCGAGCTCAGCGAGGGCGCCGCGAACGTGGTCGTGGCGCCCGACAGAGACACCCCCGCAGACGACCGCCACGTCGGCGCACAGGGCGCGCCCGACGGCGGCCTGGGTGGCGGCGGCGTCGTCTCCGACCATCTCGACGCTGACCGGGTCGGCACCGGCCTGGCGCACCAGCGCCGGGACCGTGTGGGCGTTCGAGTTGCGCACCCCGCCGGGTCGCATCCTCTCGTCTGGCGCCAGCAGCTCGTCGCCGGTGCTGAGCACTGCCACACGCGGCCGGCGCGCGCACGTCGGGGTACCGGCTCCCACCGAGGCGAGCACGCCCATCTCGGCCGGGCCGAGCACGGTTCCCGGGGTGAGCACGACGCTGCCGGCACGGATGTCCTCCCCGATCGAGCGCAGGTTGGCGGCGGCCGCGACGGGGGCGAGCACCCGGACCTCCGCCGGCGCCGCCTCGGTGTCCTCGATGCGGACGACCGCGTCGGCGCCCGCCGGAATCATCGCGCCGGTCGAGATCGCGATCGCCTCTCCGGGGCCGACCGCCGCCGCCGCCGGAGCCCGCGCGCGCGACTCCCCGCGGCGCGCCAACGAAGCGGGGCGGTCGGGGCTGGCGCCGCCGACGTCGGCGGCCCGAACCGCGTAGCCGTCCATCGCGGAGTTGTCGAAGCCGGGCACGTCCTCGGCGCTGGTCACCGTCTCGGCGAGCACCCGGCCCAACGCCTGCGCGAGCGCCACCGGCTCGCTGCCCAGCGGGGCGGCGGCGGCGAGCACGCGAGCACGCGCCTCCTCCAACTCCATCAATGGGCCTCCCATCGCGCGCCGAGCGTACCCGGCGCCCGCCGCTCGCAGGCGCGAGACTAGG
>JBKJZF010000134.1:0-6125 GCA_046715315.1 Solirubrobacterales bacterium
GAGCAGGGGACGGTCCTCGGCCAGCTCGAGCCCGCCCTCGACCAGCCCGGCCCGGCCGCTGGTGACCTCGTTGATGCCGCGATCGGGGCCGTTGTCGTCCCCGCCCGCTCCACCCAGCGCGAAGAAGACGGCCGCGACCGCGACCGTCGCCGCGGCGGCCGCGGCCGCGCCTCGCAGGCCGTGGCGCAGCCCGGCGAGGACGATCAGCCCGATCAGCAGGGCGATGAAGCTGGTGATCGAGAAGGTGAGGACCAGCGCCGCCAGCAGCACCAGCCCGGTGGCGGTCGCCAGCTTCGCCCAACCTTGACCGCGCGACCAGGCGACGCCCGCGCCCAGGACGATGATCACCAGCGCCAGGTAGCGCCCGAGGACGTTGGGGTCGTGGAAGACCGAGTTCACCCGGAAGAACGGCTTGATCTGGTTCGACTCGAGCAGCTCGCTGTTGAGGATGAGGTCGCGGGCCGCGTACTCGGCGAAGGCGACCAGGGCGTAGGCGACGGCGAGCGCGGCGACGGCGATCGCGGCCGATGCCAGCAGCCGCTCGCTCCAGCCCACCTCGGCCAGCAGCGCGAACAGTGCCCCGAACGGGACCAGGAAGAAGCAGACGTTCTCGATCGCGTTGGAGACGTCCTCGCTGTACAGCGCCTGGAGGGCGTAGACGACGAGCGTTGCCGCCAGCAGCCGGCGCAGCCAGACGACCGGGCGGGCCTCGGCCCGGGGTGCCTGCGGCGAGGGGGGCCCGGGCCGGAACTCCTCCCAAAGCGTCGTCGCCAGGCCGGCGGCGATCACCAGGTAGAGCGGGACCAGCAGGCTCGAGGTCTCGCCGCCGATGCGCACCGGCAGTCGCAGCGCCAGCACCGCGAAGGCGAGCACCCCAAACACCCAGCGCCACCGGCGGAAGGCCCAGACCGCCGTCGGGATGCCGACCGCGACCAGCAGCGCGCCGGCGCCGATCAGCGCCGGGTTCGACCGCAGGTCGGAGAAGCGCGGGTCGTCCCAGACGTCCCCGGCCAGCAGGGCCGGGGCGGCGACCAGCGCCACCGTCAGCGCGATCCAGCGCCAGCGCCACCCGGGCGCGGCGATCGCCGCCGCCGTCCCGCCGCAGGCGACCAGCAGCCCGACCGCCTCCAGCGGGGCGGCCGTCATCCGGAGTCCAGCCTGATGCGCTTCGGGAAGACCATGTCGCGCTCCTGGCTGGGCAGCACCACCCGCAGCCGGTAGCGCCCCGGCGGCGCGAACTGGCCCGAGTCCATGCGCCCGTCCCAGGTGTAGGTGACCGGCTCGTCGGCGCTCAGGTGCACGGACTCGTCGAGCGTCCGCGTCTGCCTCAGGTCGCGGCCGACGATCGACACCTCCGCCGCTTGGTCCGACTCGCGCACGAAGAAGGTGATCGCGGCCACGTCGGGCTTGCCGTCGCCGCGCGGGGAGAACTTGCTCGGGAGCACGGGCACCTCGAGCACCAGGTCCGGCGAGCGCGAGGCGACGACCAGCCCGGTGGCGACCAGGGCGGCGGCGAACAGGATCACGAAGAGCGTCGTTGCCCTCAGCTGCTGCGTCAAGCGCTGGCCCGGTCCTGTCCGGCGATCACGACCACGTCGGCCCCCTCACTCAGCCGCTGCACCTGGCGGTCGATCGGCTGCACCGGACCGACCCCGAGGTCCTTGGCGAGCGTCCGGGCCTCGCGCTCGTGGCCCTCCTCGAAGCGGACCACGGTCTGGTCGAACGGCTGCGGGATGGTGGTCACGGCACCGAGGTCGAAGCCGTTGGCCTCGACGTCGTCGCCGACCTTGGCCCCGAGGCCCGGTACGGCGGTGCCGTTGAGGACCGCGACGGAGACCTCTGCCGGGTCGATCGCCCCGGTCTTGGGCGCCCGCTCGGAGCCGCCCTCGTCGAGCAGCAGCTCCGAGCCGAAGATCGCCCCGACCCCGAGCACCACGGCGAGGAGCGCGATCGAGACCATCCAGCGGGGCTGGGTGATCGTGCCGAGGAAGCGCCGCCAGCGGGGGTGGGGCTCGAGCGCCGCCCGCTCCATCGTCACCCGCTCCAGCGCCGGGCGCTCGGAGGTGACCCGCTGGGCCGCGGTCACCGCGGGCTCGGGCTCGGGCGGTGGCGGCGCGCCGAGCAGCTCCTCGAGCTCGGACTCGGCCCGGTCGAGCAGGACCTCGCTCGCGGCCACGTCCTCGGCCGGGTGGCCGGCCTCGCGTTCCATCCAGTCGACCAACCGCTTCAGGTCGCGGCGCTGCGAGAAGTACAGCGGCAGCAGCAGGACGATGCCGAGCGCGGCGACGATGGCGACGATCCCCCCGGCTCTGTCGATCACCTCGGTGAGGTCCACGCCGCGCCTCCTCCCCGGATCAGAACTCGGCGTCGTCCGCGCCGATCACCAGGACCAGCGGGGACTCAGCGGCCAGCGCGCGGATGTCGGCGGCGATCGGCTCCGTTCGGGTCTCGCCCAGCTTCGACTCGACCGCGCGCGCGAACTCGGCCGCGTCGCCCTCTGCCTTCGGCGTGAACATGACGACGCTCTCGGTGAACCCCGTGGGCGCGTTGGCCTGGGCGCCGATCTCGTAGCCCGCCGGCTTCACCGCCTCGGTCGCGACCTTCTTGGCGAGGCCCGGGACGCCCTGCACGCCGGTGGACGTCTGCGTCGCGTTGAGGACGGCGACCTCCGGCTTCTGCTCGCGCTTTTGGGCCTTGCGCTCGGCGCGGCTGCCCTTGCCGCCCCCGTCGTCGCCACCGACGAGCCCGAACCCGCTGGTGAGGATGCCCGCGGCGATCACGGCCGCGCCCAGCACCCCGAGGATGATCCGCCCGTCGATCGGGCTGCGACGGTCGAACGCCTGGTAACGGGGGCCCACCGCCCCGGCGATGCCGCTGCCAACCCGGGCGAGCCGGCCCGGGCGCTCTTCGCCGGCGGCCTCACCCCGCGCCTCGGCGGCGGCCGCGGAGGCGTCGACGGCATCCTGGGCACGCTCGGGCGCGCGCCCCGCCCATTCCCGCAACCGGCGCACGTCGCGCGACTGCTGGAAGATTACGAAAGCGAGGACGGCAAGGCCGATGAAGGCCGCGAGGCCTACGAACGGCCCAATCTTCTCGATCAGGTCGAGCATCGCAGGCCAGGGAATCTAAGCGTCCAGTTCGACCGGTGCGCTCGCCGGCGTGCCCCCGACCACCTCGACCACCCGTGCGGCGAGGTTCATCTCGTCGCCGGAGGCGACCATCTCCGACAGCTCCTCGACGCTGCGCTCGACCCAGTCGGGCTCCAGCGGAGCGAGCCTGACCGCCCTGACGATGCGGTCGGCCGTGGTCTTGCGCGGGCGCTCGTGGGCGTTGAACAGCTCCTCGTGGAGCTTCTCCCCGGGCCGGGGCCCGGTGAACTCGATCGCGATGTCGGAGTCGGGCTCGTATCCCGCCAGGTGGATCATGTTGCGGGCCAGGTCGACGATCTTCACCGGCTCGCCCATCTCCAGCACGAACACCTCGCCCGAGGAGCCACCGAGGTCGGCGGCCTGGATCACCAGCTGCACGGCCTCGGGGATCGTCATGAAGTAACGGGTCATCTCCGGGTGGGTGACGGTCACCGGGCCGCCGCGCTCGATCTGGGAGCGGAAGATCGGGACGACGCTTCCCGAGGAGGCGAGCACGTTGCCGAAGCGGACGCTGATGAACCGCGTCCGCGGGTGGCGCTGCCCGGCGGCGTCGACTATCCACTCGGCCATCGCCTTCGAGGCCCCCATCACCGTGCGGGGGTTGACCGCCTTGTCAGTCGACACCAGGACGAAGCGCTCCGCTCCGGCCGCCGCCGCCGTCTCGGAGACCACCCGTGTCGCGATCGCGTTGTTGCGCACCGCCTCCAGGGGGTTCGCCTCCATCAGCGGCACGTGCTTGTAGGCCGCGGCGTGGAAGACGACCTCGGGCCTGAACCGCTGCATCACCTCGAGGATGCGCTCGCCCTCCTTGCAATCGGCGAGCACCGCCTCGACGGCGGTGAAGTGCCACTCGCTGGTCAGCTCGCGGTCGATCTCGAACAGCGAGCCCTCGGCGTGGTCGAGCAGGATCAGCAGCCTCGGGCGCACCCGGGCGATCTGGCGGGAGAGCTCGGCGCCGATCGAGCCACCGGCGCCGGTGACCAGCACGATCCGGTCCTCGAGGTAGGCGCCGACCCGGTCGAGCTCCATCACCACCGGCTCCCGGCCGAGGACGTCTTCGACCTGGACCTCGCGCAGCTGGCGGGTGAGCTGGACCCCGCCGCGCAACAGCTCGAACACGGTCGGGAGAGTCCGCACGGGGATGTCGCGCTCGCGAGCGGCGGCGACGACGTTGGCGCGCAGCACCCCGGGCGCGGAGGGGATCGCGATGATCACCTCGTCGGCCTTGGTGCGGTCGAGGATGGCGCCGATCTCGTCGGTCGTCCCCAGCACCCTCAGCCCCAGGTTCCGCATCCCCCGCTTCTGCGGGTCGTCGTCGACAAAGCCGATCGCCCGCGTCCCCAGGTTGGGGTTGAGCTGCATCTCGCGGACGACCATCTGGCCACCGGACCCGGCGCCGACCACGAGCACGGCGCGCGCCTTGCGCCGCGACGCCGCCCGCGCCGGGCGCTCGGCCAGCGAGCGGCGCAGCAGGCGGGCGCCGCCGGCCATCATCGTCAGCAGCAGGAAGTCGAAGACGGCGACCGAGCGGGGCAGCTCGTCGGCGTAGGGCTGGGCGACCGCGAACACCAGCACCATCAGGCCGGCGGCGACGGCGATCGCGCGGACCAGCGGCCACAGGTCGGGAAGCCGGAAGTACCGCCACCACTTCTGGTGCTGGCCGAGCAGTTCGAACACCACCGCCTGACCGATCGCGACGAAGGCGACCGATCCCAGAAGCATGTCTTCGTAACGCTCCGGGATGCCCCCGGGCACATCGAGGAAGCGCAGCTTGAAGGCCAGGGCGTAGGCGGCGGCGGCAAGCAGCGCGTCGACCGCGAACTGTTGCGCGCGCCGCCTGTAGGAGGGGCTTCGCAGGCGCGCCATTCGGGCGAGTTTAGAGGCCTTCACCGGGCGCCTGCCTATGATCCGCGCCCTGCATGACGGACTTCATCATCGATCCGCTGGTCGAGGTCGCGACCGACTTCATCGATGCGGTCGGGCTGATCGGCGTCTTCCTGCTGATGACGCTCGAGTCGGCCTGCATCCCGATCCCCAGCGAGGCGATCATGCTGTTCGCCGGATTCAACGTCAGCGAGGGCGACCTGACCCTGGTCGGGATCGTCACGGCGGGGGTGCTGGGGAACGTCGTCGGCTCCTGGATCGCCTGGGCCGCGGGCTACTTCGGGCGGATCGAGCTACTCGAGAAGAACCGGCTGATCCACATCAACCACAAGCACCTCGAGTGGGCCGACTCGTGGTTCAGGCGCCACGGTGACGCCACCGTCCTCTTCACCAGGATGCTGCCGATCATCCGCACCTTCATCTCGCTTCCGGCCGGGGTCGCGCGGATGCCGTTCTGGCGGTTCACGGCGCTGACCCTGCTGGGCTGCATCCCCTGGGTGCTGATGCTCGGGATCATCGGCCGCGAGGTGGGCGACAACTGGGAGGAGTGGCGCGACTACCTGCATTACGGCGACTACGTGGTCCTGGCGGCGATCGTGCTCGGCGTCATCTACCTCCTGATCAGACGCAGGCGCGAGCCACCGACCGCGGCCGAGACCGGGCCCTGATTCGGTGGCACCGGCGGCCGGCGGCGAGCTCGACCCACTCCAGGCGGCCGCGCTCGGCCTGATCCAGGGGCCGGCCGAGCTCTTGCCGATCTCGAGCTCGGCGCACCTGAACCTGGTGCCGTGGCTGGCCGGTTGGAGCTGGCGCGAGGCCGACCCCGAAGCGCGCAAGAGCTTCGAGGTCGCCGTCCACGCGGGGGCCGCGGCCGCGCTGATGATCGGGCAGCGGCGGCTGATCGCCAGCGAGCTGCGCTCGTTCGGCGCGCGCCGCGCCGGGCTCGTCGCCCTCTCCTTCCTCCCCCCCGCCCTCGCCGGATACATGTTCGAGCGCCAGATCGAGCGGCGGCTCGGTGGGCCCGCCGCCACCGCGGCCGGGCTCGTCGCGGGCTCGGCGGCGATGGTCGCGGCCGACCGGGCTCCCCAGGAG
>JBKJZF010000135.1:0-4682 GCA_046715315.1 Solirubrobacterales bacterium
GGTCGACCCGACGACGCTGGGAGCGAGGCTCGCCGGCGGCGCCGCCAACTCGGCCGACGTCGCCCCCGGCATCCACGGCCTGGAGCTGATCGAGACCCAGATCAACGGCACCACGCTGACGCCCGACCTGACCAGCACGATCTCCGGCGGAGGCCCCTACGAGCTCGAGGTCTCGGCCCAGAACCAGGGCGACAACGACGAGACCGACGTCGCGGTCTCGTTCACGCTCAGCGGCGGCGCCGAGACCGTCGAGGGCGACGGCACGATCCCCAAGATCACCGCCGGCTTGACCAAGAGCGCCAAGCTCGAGATCCAGCCCGACCCCTCCCCGGGCGACGAGCTCACCCTCGAGGTCACCGTCGGCCCGGTGCCCGGCGAGGAGCTCACCGACAACAACACCAGCAACTACACGGTCGTCTTCGAGTAGCCGGCCGCCGCAGTCCAGTAGCGTCGCCGCCGTGATCCGGATCGCCTACCTGGGCCCGCCTGGCACCTTCAGCGAGGACGCGCTGCGCGCTGCCGCGGGCGGCAGCGAGATCGAGGCGATCCCGCGCTCGACCGTCTACGAGGCGATCGTCGCCGTCACCGAGGGCGAGGCGGATCGTGCCTTCGTCCCCTTCGAGAACTCGATCGAGGGAGCGGTGCGGGCCACCCTCGACGCGCTCGCCTTCGACGCGCGCTCGGTGACGATCGCCGGCGAGTACGACCTCCCGGTCAGCCACAACCTGATCGCGCGGACGGCGCTTGACCTCGACCGGGTCGAGGCGGTGCTCTCGCACCCGCAGGCAAACGCGCAGTGCGCCCGCTTCATCCGCGAGAACCTGCCGAACGCGGAGACGCGCGGCGCCCCGAGCACGGCCGAGGCCGTGCGGGTGGTGAGCGAGTCCGACGAGCCCTGGGCCGCCCTCGGTGGCAGTTCGGCGGCCGAGCTCTACGGCGGCGTCGTCCTGCGCGAGGCGATCGAGGACGAGCCCGACAACGTCACCCGCTTCGTCTGGGTCGCGCCCGACGGCATTTCCCCCGCGGGCGACGGCCGCTGGCGCACGACGCTGATCTTCTCCGAGCTGGGCGAGGACCACCCGGGAGCGCTGGTCGACGCCCTGACCGAGTTCTCCAGCCGCGACGTCAACCTCACCCGGATCGAGTCCCGGCCGCGCCGTCGCGGGCTCGGGCGCTACATGTTCTTCATCGATCTGGAGGGGCGCGACTCTCAACCCGAGGTCGCCGCGGCGATCGAAGCGGTGCGCGGCAAGGCCGAGTCGGTGCGGGTGCTCGGCAGCTACCCGATCGAGGCGCCGGGGGTTCCGGGGGCCTAGGTCTAGGCACCCGCCCGAGCCCGGTAGCGCCCGGTTTACACTCCCAGCGCCATGAAAAGCGGGGCTGGCGTCGTCGCGGTCAACGGTAACCATTCGCCCAACGGGCACGGGCCCGCGGGTAACGAGGGGGGCCGGGTTCTGGTGCTCAATGCCAGCCACGAGCCGATCAACGTCTGCACCATGCGCCGCGCCGCCGTGCTGGTCTTGAAGGAGCGCGCCGAGGTGCTGGAGGAGCGAAACGGCTCACTGCGCTCGGAGCGGATGGCGATGCGCCGGCCGTGCGTGATCCGGTTGATCCGCTACGTCCGCATCCCGCGCGACGTGCACCGGCGCAAGATCACCCGCAAGGCCGTCCTCGCGCGCGACTCCTGGACCTGCCAGTACTGCGGCCACCAGGCGACCGGGCTAACGGTCGACCACGTGATGCCGAGCAGCCGCGGCGGCAAGTCGGCCTGGGACAACATCGTCGCCTCCGCGCCCCCTGCAACCGGCGCAAGGGCAACCGCACCCCGCGCGAGGCCGCGATGCACCCGGCCAACCAGCCCAAGCCGCCGGGCCCGACGGTCTTCATCCGCATCGCCAGCCCGCGGATCCCGGTCGCCTGGGAGCAGTACCTGCCGGGCGCCAGGCGGCTGGCCTAGACGGTCGGGGAGAATCAGCGAGGCCGCCCCGAAGGACGGCCTCGCCAGGTGCGATTCGCAAACGAGCGGCGAATTTGCCGACGGGATGGGACAGCTTCCCGCCATCGCTGCTCGCCGGTGCCCGGGTTGGATTCCGCCCGGGGGCTCGCACGGTGCCCGGCCCTTCCCCCGCTCGCGCGGAAGGCGGCCGGCGCGGCCTCCTAGCGGCCCTGCACCTCCAGCGTCCCGAAAAACATGTGCCTCAGTAGGACCACCTCCTTTCTCTGGTATCCACGATTGAAGCAGAAGCCGGGGTCGGGCTTCAGACAAGCTCGCGGAAGAAGTCGGGGTCGGCCTCGTCGGCGACAGTCGCCGCGCCGCCCGACTCGACCACGAGGGCGACCGCCGAGACGCGGTCATCCTCCTTCATGTTCATCACCCGCACGCCCTGGGTCGCGCGGCCCATCTGCGAGATGCCGCCGGCCTGGGTGCGCTGGACCATGCCGTTCTGGGAGATGAACAGCAGGTCCTGATGCTCGCGGACGATCAGGGCGCCGGCGAGCCCGCCCTTCTTCTCGGTCAGCTTGATCGTCAGCACCCCCTTGGTGCCCCGGCCCTTGACCGGGTACTCGGAGACCTGGGTGCGCTTGCCGTAGCCGTTCTCGGTGACGACGAACGCCTCCGAGTCGTCGCGGGCGACGTCCATCGCCAGCACCCGGTTCTGCTCGCGCCCGATCTTGCCGGCGACGTTCATCCCCTTGACGCCGGAGGTGTCGCGCCCCATCGAGCGCACCGCCCTCTCCGAGAAGCGGGAGGCGTGTCCCGACTTCGAGACCAGCAGCAGGTCGTCGTCGCCGGTGGTCAGGCGGACCTGGACCAGCTCGTCGCCGTCGCGGACCTTGATCGCGATGATCCCATCGGCGCGGATCGGCGTGTTGTAGGCGAGGAACTCGGTCTTCTTCACCTGGCCCTTGGCGGTGGCGAAGGCGAGGTAGGGGGCCTCCTTGAAGTCCCGGGTGGGGATCACGGCCATCACCTTCTCGCCGTCGCGCAGCGGCAGGACGTTGACCAGCGCTCTCCCCTTCGAGGTGCGCGAGCCCTCGGGCAGCTCGTAGACCTTCAGCCGGTAGACCTTGCCGCGATTGGTGAAGAACAGCAGCCAGTCGTGGGTCGAGCAGATGTGGAGGTGCTCGATGTAGTCGTCCTCCTTCATGTCCATCCCCATCACCCCGACGCCGCCGCGGCGCTGCTGGCGGTAGGTCGCCAGCGGCAGCCGCTTGACGTAGCCGGAGTGGGTCAGCGAGATCACCATCTGCTGGTCGGCGATCATGTCCTCGACGTTCATGTCGCCCTCGAAGTGGGCGATCTCGGTGCGGCGGTCGTCGCCGTAGCGATCCTCGAGCTCGGCCAGCTCGGAGATGATCAGCTCGTCGATCCGGGCGGGCTCGCCGAGGATCGCGCGCAGCTCGGCGATCCGGGTCGTCAGCTCGTCGTGCTCGGCGCGGACCTTGTCGGACTCAAGCGCGGTCAGGCGCGAGAGGCGCATGTCGAGGATCGCCTGCGCCTGCTCCTCGGTCAGCGAGAACTTCTCGATCAGGCCGCCGCGGGCCTCGTCGGAGTCGGCCGAGGCGCGGATCAGGGCGATCACCGCGTCGAGGTTGTCGAGGGCGATCAGCAGCCCCTCGAGGATGTGCGCCCGGGCCTCGGCCCGGCGCAGCTCGTGCTGGGTGCGGCGGGTGACGACCTCGCGCTGGTGGCCGACGTAGTACTGGATCAGCTCCTTCAGCGAGAGGGTCCGCGGCACCCCGTCGACCAGCGCCACCATGTTGATCCCGAACGAGGTCTGCATCTGGGTGTGCTTGTAGAGCTGGTTGAGGACCACGGCCGACGGGTCGCCGCCGCGCTTGAGCTCGATCACCAGGCGCATGCCGGACCGATCCGTCTCGTCGCGCAGGTCGGCGATGCCGTTGATCTTCTTCTCGCGGACGAGATCGGCGATCTTCGTGATCAGCCCGCCGTCGCCGCCCTTCTTCACCATGAACGGCAACTCGGTGACGATGATCGACTCCTTGCCGCCCTTCATCGGCTCGAAGTGGGCGCGGGCGCGGACCTTGACCGAGGCCCGGCCGGAGGCGTAGGCGTCGCGGATCCCTTCGCGGCTCATCAGCCCGCCGCCGGGGAAGTCGGGGCCCTTGACGTGCTCCATCAGGCCGGCGAGGTCGACCTCCGGGTTATCGATGTAGGCCCGCACGGCGCCGAGCGTCTCGCCGAGGTTGTGCGGCGGGATGTTGGTCGCCATCCCGACCGCGATCCCGGAGGCACCGTTGACCAGCAGGTTCGGGAAGCGCCCGGGGAGAACCAGCGGCTCGAGCTGGGACTCGTCGTAGTTGGGGCCGAAGTCGACGGTATCGGCCTCGATCTCGCGCAGCATCTCGGTCGCCAGCCGCTCCAGGCGGGCCTCGGTGTATCTCATCGCCGCCGGTGGATCGTCGTCGATCGAGCCGAAGTTGCCCTGCCCGTCGACCAGCGGGTAGCGCAGCGAGAACTCCTGTGCCATCCGGACCAGCGTCTCGTAGATCGCCGAGTCGCCGTGGGGGTGGTAGTTGGCCATCACTTCGCCGACCACGTAGGCAGACTTGCGGTAGGGCCGGTTGGGCTGCAGCCCGAGGTCGTGCATCGCGTAGAGGACCCGGCGGTGGACGGGCTTGAGGCCGTCGCGGACGTCGGGGAGCGCCCGGCCGACGAT
>JBKJZF010000136.1:0-4019 GCA_046715315.1 Solirubrobacterales bacterium
CTCGCCTTCGATCACCAAACGCCCGCGGTGACCGTGCTGGCCTACGCCTTCTGCGAGGACGGCGGCGCCGACGCCGCCCACGCCCGCGCCGTCAGCGCCATCGACGAGGCGCTGGTCGCACTTCGCGCACCAGTACCTCGTCCCACCACGGACCCCGTCGCCCCCGGACGCGAAGCGGAGGAGGCGGCGGGCCAGTCATTCCAGCCCTTCGTCTCCAATCTCAGCCGCGAGGAGTTCGAGTCCAACGTCTCGCGGATCATCGAGTACATCCGCGCCGGCGACGCCTACCAGGTGGTGCCCTCGCAGCGCTTCTCGGCGCCGGCGCCGGTCGAGGCCTTCTCGATCTACCGCGGCCTGCGCACCGTCAACCCCTCTCCGTACATGTACTTCCTCGACTTCGGCGACTTCCAGCTCGCCGGCGCCTCGCCCGAGCCGCTGATCAAGGTCAACGGGCGCCGGATCGAGACCCGCCCGATCGCCGGCACCTACCCCAGGGGGGCGGACGAGGGGGAGGACCGCCGCAACGCCGAGGAGCTGCTGGCCGACCCCAAGGAGCGGGCCGAGCACGTGATGCTGGTGGACCTCGGCCGCAACGACCTCGGCCGCGTCAGCGAGTACGGGACGGTCAAGGTCGACGAGCTGATGGTGGTCGAGACCTACTCGCACGTGCTGCACATCGTCAGCCGCGTCTCCGGCACCCTGCGCGACGACGTCTCGGCGATGGACGCGCTGCGAGCGGTGCTGCCGGCCGGGACCCTGTCGGGGGCGCCCAAGGTGCGGGCGATGCAGATCATCGACGAGCTCGAGCCACACAAGCGCTGCTCCTATGGGGGCGCGATCGGCTACCTCGGCTTCGACGGGGACCTCGACACGGCGATCCACATCCGCACCGTCGTCGTCAAGGACGGCCAGGCGCACGTGCAGGCCGGGGGCGGCACCGTCGCCGACGCCAAGCCCGACTACGAGTACCGCGAGTCGCTGGCGAAGGCCGAAGCGGTCTTCCGCGCGATCGAGCTTGCCGCGAGCCAGCCGGAGTGGCCCTGACGATGAAGGTGCTCGTGATCGACAACTACGACTCCTTCACCTACAACCTCGTCCAGTACCTGGGCGAGCTGGGGGCCGAGGTCGCGGTGGTCCGAAACGACGTCGCCGACGTCCCCGAGCTGCTCGACCGCGGAGCCGATCGCCTGGTGATCTCGCCCGGGCCGTGCACGCCCGCGGAGGCCGGCACCTCGACCGAGGCCGCCAGGGCCTTCCCCGAGGCCGGGATACCCACGCTGGGGGTCTGCCTCGGCCACCAGGCGATGGTCGAGGCCTTCGGCGGCCGGACGATTCGCGGCGACCCCATCCACGGCAAGGACGCCGAGATCTCCCACGACGGCAAGGGCGTCTTCCGCGGCCTCCCGAGCCCGCTGCGCGCCGGCCGCTACCACTCGCTGGTCGCCGATCCCGACCTCCCCTCCGAGCTCGAGCTGTCCGGCTCGCTCGGCGACGTCGTCATGGCCGTTCGCCACCGCTCGCTCCCGGCCGAGGGCGTGCAGTTTCACCCGGAGTCGGTGCTGACCCCGCGCGGCAAGGAGCTGCTGCGTAACTTCCTCGGCGAGGATGGCTGAGCCCTGATGCCGAACGAGATCGTCACCCGCGCGATCGACGCCGTCGCCGGCGGCAACCACCTCACCGCCGACCACGCGACAGCGGTCCTCGACGAGATCATGGAGGGCCGCTCGAGCGAGGTCCAGACGGCCGGGCTCCTGATCGCGCTGCGGGCCAAGGGCGAGACGGTCGCCGAGCTGGTCGGCCTGGCCCGCACCATGCGGCGTCTGGCCGCCGAGGTCGATACCGGGCGCGACGACCTGGTTGACACCGCCGGCACCGGCGGCGGCCCGTCCACCTTCAACGTCTCGACCGCCGCCGCGATCGTCGCCGCCGGAGCGGGATGCCCGGTCGCCAAGCACGGCAATCGCTCCAACACCAGCCGCTCCGGCTCAGCCGACCTGCTGGAGGCGCTCGGCGTCCGCATCGACCTCGATCCCGACGGCGTCAGGCAATGCATCGAGGAGGTCGGGTTCGGGTTCATGTTCGCCCCTCGCCATCATGCCGCGATGAAGCACGTGGTTGGGGTCCGCAAGGAGCTGGCGGTGAGGACCATCTTCAACTTCCTCGGGCCGCTGACCAACCCCGCCGGCGCCAGCCGCCAGCTCCTCGGCGTCGCCGACCGCCGCTACCAGGAGACGATCGCCGAGGCGCTGGTCGGCCTCGGCTGCGAGCGCGCCCTGGTGGTCTGCGCCGAGGACGGGATGGACGAGATCACGATCTCCGGCCCGACCCGGGTCGTCGAGGTCGCCGACGGCCGCACCGTGGAGTGGTTCACCGACCCCGAGGAGCTGGGTGTCGAGGTCGTCTCCGCCGAGAGGATCGCGGGCGGCAGCCCGGAGGAGAACGCCACGGTCGTGCGTGCGGTCCTCGACGGCGTTCCGGGCCCGGCGCGGGACATCGTCGCCGTGAACGCCGGCGCCGCGATCCTCGCGGGCGGTGCCGCCGGGGGCCTGCTCGACGGGGTCGGCAAGGCCCGCGAGGCGATCGATTCCGGCGCCGCGCGCGAGCTTCTCGAACGGTTGATCCAGATCACCAGTAGCCTCTCGGCCGGATGAGCAGGCTCTCCGAGCTCGTCGCCGCCGCCCGCGAGGACGTCGCGCGTCGCCGCCAGGCGGTGCCGATGGCCGACCTTCGCGAGCAACTCGGCACCACCGGCGGCGGCGCCCGACCGTTCAGCGAGGCACTGGTTCGCCCCGGCCTTTCGCTGATCGCCGAGTTCAAGCGCCGCTCGCCCAGCGCCGGGGACATCGCCGGCGGCGCCGAGGTCGGCGAGATCGTCGAGGCCTACGAGCGCGGCGGGGCGGCGGCGCTCTCGGTCCTGACCGACGAGCGCAACTTCGGCGGCAACCTCGATGACCTGCGCGCCGCACGGCTGGCGTCGGGACTGCCGATCCTGCGCAAGGACTTCATCGTCGACCCCTACCAGCTGGCCGAGGCAGCGGTCTACGGGGCCGACGCGGTGCTGTTGATCGCTGCCGCCCTCGACGACGACGCGCTCGCGGAGCTTCACGACGAGGCGCGCCTGCTCGACCTCGACTGCCTGGTCGAGGTCCACGACGAGCCCGAGCTGGAGCGCGCCCTCGCGATCGACGCCGAGGTGATCGGGATCAACAACCGCAACCTGCGTGACCTCAGCGTCGACGTCCGCCGCACGCACGAGCTGATCATCGACGTCCCTGCCGGCAAGACCGTGGTCTCGGAGTCCGGGTACCGCAACCGCGAGCAGTTCGACGAGCTCGAGCGCATCGGGGTCGACGCCGTGCTCGTCGGTGAGGCTCTGATGCGCGCCGGAGACCCGGAGACCGCCGTGCGCGACCTCACCGGAGACGAGGAGGCGACGCGCGAGCACTACCTGGAGCGCGCCTCCGAGGAGTAGCGCCACTTCTTAGGGACCTTTCAGCTGGGCCTAAGGCCCCGTTTATCGGTCGCGTCGATCCTCGCTCGCGATGGATCGGATCAAGCGCCATGCGCGCACTCCCTTTGCCTCTGCTCTCCTCGGCGGCCTCGTGGTCGCCCTTCTCGGTTGGCTCGCGATCGCCGCGGGCTGGATCAAGGCCGACGACGACGGCCCGACCATCGCCGCGACGCCCCTGACCGAGCCCGCCTCCGACAACGGCGACGGCAAGGGCGAGACGGTCAACGACATCTACAGCGCCACCTCGCC
The DNA here is from genome assembly GCA_046715315.1 of Solirubrobacterales bacterium. Classification (GTDB taxonomy): domain Bacteria; phylum Actinomycetota; class Thermoleophilia; order Solirubrobacterales; family 70-9; genus JBDTSW01. The sequence goes on from JBKJZF010000136.1 coordinate 3,761, forward strand.
CGGCGTCGCCTTCGTCCAGGCCGAGATCCAGCCGGACTCCTCCCCACAGCCCTTCAGCCCCTTCGGGCCCCAGGACCGCGGCGGCGTCGCCACGGGGTCCGCCTTCGTGATCGACACCGAGGGCCATCTGCTCACCAACGCCCACGTCGTCGCCGGAGCCGACCAGGTTTCGGTCAAGCTCGGCGAGGATGGCGACACGCTCGACGCCAAGGTCGTCGGCCGTGACCCCTCCACCGATGTGGCGCTGCTCGAGGTCGAT
>JBKJZF010000137.1:0-3358 GCA_046715315.1 Solirubrobacterales bacterium
ACCATGATCAGCGGGATCTGTTGCGCGATCGCCTCCTCGAAGGGCGCCAGGTCCTCGCCGAGGTCGCGGCGCGAGGCGTCGATTTGGCTGGGGCCGAGGTCGGTGTTGATCGCCGAGCGCCCCAGGCCCGGGAAGTGCTTTGCGGTGGGGAGGACGCCGCCCTTCGAGAGGCCGGCGGCAAACCGCAGGCCGAGGTTGGCGACGCGCTCGGGCGTCGAGCCGAAGGCCCGCGCGTAGATCACCGACTCGGTCGAGGCGGGGACGTCGAGCACCGGCGCCAGGTCGACGTTGATCCCGAGGCCGGCGAGGAAGGTGCCGGTTGCCTTGCCCTCGAGCTGCGCGTCGCCGCCGTCTCCGTCGAGGGCGAGCTGAGCGGGGGACCGCTGCGGAGGGGCCTCGAGGAAGCGCTTGACGACGCCGCCCTCCTGGTCGGTGGATACCACCAGCGGCGGCTGGCCGCCCTCGGCGGCGGCCGCCTGCAGGCGCTTGACGCCTGCGCGCACCGCTTCGGCGTCCTCGCCCGTGTCCGGGAAGACGATCACCCCGGCGATCTCGCCGGCGCGAGCCCTGCGCAGCAGCTTCGAGTCGGGGTTGGCGTCGGTGCGAACGACGATCCGCTGCCCGGCCATGCTGCGAGCCGCCTGGGGGCCGGATCCGGCGCACTGGGGCGGGATCGGGGCGGCGGCGCTGACCCCCGGGCCGTCCCCGCCTCCCGAGCCGGCGATGGCGCCGACGACGGCGGCGAGCGCGGCGACGGCGCCGAGGGCGCCCAGACGCCGCCTGCGCACCTGCTGCTGTCGGCGCCCCTCCGAGCGCCTCAGCTCGCGGCTTCGCCGAGAAGCCGCTCGACGACGATCACGTCCTTCCACTGTCTCACCGGGCCGGACGCGGGCCGACGGGCCGGCTGAGGTTGCCGACGATCAGCGCCACCACCGTGACCATGTAGATCTGCCCGATCAGCGCCTCGGTGATCGCCAGGGAGCGGCCGAGGTCGGTGGCGGCGGTGAGATCGCCGTAGCCCGTCGTGGTCAGGGTCGCGAAGCTGAAGTAGAGGTAGTCGGAGTTGGTGCCGCTGCCGAGCTGCTTGAACAGCGGCTGCGAGCCGAGGACGTCGATGACCCCGTAGGAGAAGGCGAAGAAGGATCCGATCAGCAGGTAGATGCAGAGCACGCCGAACATCGTCTGCAGCGTCACCCGGCCCTGCTCTCGGAAGTGGGCCACGAGCCCGTGGACGATCGCCACCGGAGCCGCGGCCGCGAGCAGCAGGCTGACGATCCCGGCGCCGGCGGCGTCGACATTGCCGGCGGCGGCGAAGGTGATCGCCGCGGCGACCGTGATCGCGACGATGACGACGCTGCCGATCCGCAGCAACCGGGTCCGCGCCTGCGAGATCCACAGCGCCGCCAGGAAGGTCCCTCCCTGAAGCGCGATCGTGACCACGTGCACGAGGTCGCCCTCCGTGGTCGCGAGCTGGAAGGTGAGCGAGATCAGGATCAGGACCAGCAGCAGGCCGTAGCCGTGGCGCTGCGCGCTGAAACCCTGCCTCGCCAGGCTCTGGCGCATCTGCTGCCGATCCATCGTGCCCCGAGCATGGCAGCGGCTGCCGACGAAACCGGGAGGAGCCCGGGGGCGACCAGCTCGAAAGAGCGCGGAAGAATAGCGCGCTCGGAGCTAGTGCTTGAGCAGGCCGACCTGGATCTTGCCCTGCGTGTGTGGATGGACAATGCAGATGAAGGGCCGGCCCTGACGGAAGGGGCGCTCAGGCGCCCGTGCGCTCGGTCGCCGGCTCGGGCTTCGTCTTCGACTTGGACCTGGAGCGCCGCTTCGGCTTGGACTCCTGCCTGGCCGCCTTGGCCAGCTCGTCGATCGAGGCCTCGAGATCGCCGGCGAGCGAGTCGAGGTCGCCCATCGCGTCGTAGTCGGCGGTGATGCCGAAGTTGACCTGGCCGTCGTAGCTCATGATTCCGAAGCAGACCGCCTGGCGACGCGCCAGCGGCACCATCGGATAGATCGCCAGCAGCCGGCGGCCCATCAGATAGAGCGGGAACTGCGGCCCGGGGACGTTCGTGACGACCAGGTTGAAGAAGCGCTGCGCGGGCTGCAGGCGGGCGGCCTGTCCGGCGATCGTCGGCGGGGCAAAGTCGGAGAGCTGGGTCATCATCGCCGCGCCGACGGCCTGCTTGGACTCCTTCAGGTCGCCCATCGACTCGCTCACGAGCCGCAGCCGCTCGAGCGGGTCCTCGGCCCATACCGGCAGCGGCGCCATGAACGAGGAGACGCGGTTGCCCAGCGCCCCGTGCTCGTCGCTGGCGCGGACGCTGATCGGGACCAGCGCCCGCAACTCGAGGTCCTGGGTGGCCTGTCCGCGAGAGCGCAGGTAGCGGCCGAGCGCGCCTGCGACGACGGTGAGGACGACGTCGTTGACCGTCCCGCCGAGCTCGTTCTTGATCCCCTTGAAGCGGTCGAGGTCCGCACTCACCGTGGCGAAGCGGCGATACGGGCCGATCGGGACGTTGAACTGGGAGGCGGGAGCGGAGACGCCGGTGCGGGCGAAGGCGCCGGCGGCCTCGAGGGCGCCGATGGCGGCTCCGGCCGCCTGGCGCGGGGCGCGGAACAGGGCGCGGGCGCCGCGGATCATCTCGGCGGGGGTGGTCGCCCGCTCCAGCATCGCCTCGGCGAAGAGCTCGGCCCGGGTGGGCTCGGGGGGGGGGACCCATGGCTCGGGGCCGGGGACCGCGGTGGGCTCGGCCTGGGTGTCGAAGAGGACCGTGGTTATGTCAACCCCCGAGACACCATCGACAAGGCAATGGTGCGTCTTGGTGACGATCGCGAAGCGGGCCTCGGCGACGTCGTCGACCAGCCACATCTCCCAGACCGGCTTCGAGCGGTCGAGGCGCTGGGAGAAGATCCGCGCGGCCAGGGTCCGCAGTTGCTCCTCGGAGCCCGGCTTGGGGAGGGCCGTGTGGCGGATGTGGTACCCGAGGTTGAACTGGGGGTCGTCGACCCACTTCGGGCGGCCCTGGCCGAACGGGACGAAGCGCAGCTTCTGGCGGAAGCGGGGGACGAGGTGCAGGCGCGAGGCGATGTGCTCGCGAAGCTCGTCGTAGTCGGGCGCCGGGCCCTCGAACAGGGTCGTCGAGGCGACGTGCATATGGGCTGGGCCGCGCTCGAGGTGAAGAAACGAGGAGTCGAGGCCGGAGAGTCGATCTGGATTCATGGCTGCGAATGCATCTTCCCAGAAGCGTTAAGAGTGTGACTCGAGTCACACATCGAACGCTTGTTCGGTCCTAGCCTCACTGCTCCACGATAACCCGACCTGCCCTGACATGGGGGCGAGTCCGGCGGCATCAGCACACAG
>JBKJZF010000138.1:0-4045 GCA_046715315.1 Solirubrobacterales bacterium
TGGTCGAGCTCTACGCGCGCTCGCCCGAGGAGGCGACCGAGGTGCTCGAGGACGCCTCGCGCGGGATCCTCGAGCTGACCTCCCTCGCCGAGGAGTCCCGCCCGCCGGCGCACGCCGCGGACGAGGGCCACTAGCGCCCGCTGATCCAGAGCGGCGCTTGATGCCGGGATCCCTAGAAGTCGTAAGCCCGACGCAGAACCTTGACGGCGTCATCGTCAAATCCGACACCCTCGAGGCCCGCCGGCTCCACGAGAGCTCGGGCGGCTTCAGCCCGCCCGAGTTCTCCGATCTGCGGGAACTTGAAGAGACGCTCCGCGTAGGACTTCGCTTCTCCCGCCAACCTGGGCAGCTGTGGGAGCCCCGCGCCTACCAGGGTGATTGGGAGCTGTCGCTGAACTGTCTTGTGCAGAGCTGCGATAAGGGCCTCCAGCTCGGCCGTCGTCACCGCTACGCCCTCGTCAAGCCCTAGAAGGGCCCGATCCGGCTCCGGGCCGCTCCCCTTCACTGCCCCGTGAAGCACCCGCTCTCCATGCAAGAGCATCAGCTCTCCTTCGCGTTGAAATCAGCCGCCAGGCGTCTGTGGCGGTGGGCGAAGATGCGGCGGACGGCGGCGGCGGCGATGCGGTCGGCGCCGGGGATCCAGGCGAGCGGGCGGCGTAGCTGGAAGCTGAGCCGATCGGTGAGCGTGCAGGCGTCTTCGGCCGCCGGCTCGACGATCCGCTCGTGTTGCCAGAGGCGCATGCTCAGCATCGAGGAGCGCTCGAGGAAGCGACGGCCGGGCTCGAGCTCGGCCAGGCAGAGGTCGTCATAGTCGACCGGCAGCACCCTGCCGAGCAGAAGCCAGCTTCTCCCCAGCGGCTCGCCGACGCGGACGTCATCGATCGTGGCGCCGCGCAGGCCCGGCGGCATCGTCATCCGCAGCCACGGCCCGAGCTCGTGGTTGATGCCCTCGGGGGTGATCGCCCGCGCCCAGACCTCGCCCGCGGGGGCCGCGACGTGCGAGACCTGCTCGACGCTCGCGGCCATGCGCCTTCAGGTCTTGGTCCGTAGATGCCTGAGCGCCGTGCGGGCGGCGTTGTAGCCGTTGATCCCGTGCACGCCGGCGCCGGGCGGCGTCGCCGCCGAGCAGATGAACACCCCGGGAATGCCCGTCGCGTAGGGATCGAGGGCGAAGCGCGGGCGGAAGACGACCTGAACCGGGATGTTCGCGCCGGTGATGATGTCGCCCCCGACGTAGTTCGCGTTGTAGGCGGGCAGCTCGCTGGTCGGGCGGACGAAGCGGCCCACGATCCGCTCACGGACTCCCGGCGCGAAGCGCTCCAGCTGGTCGATCAGGGCCTCGGTGGCGTCGCCGTCATATCCGTTCGGCACGTGGGCGTAGGCCCAGATCGGATGGACGTCGCCGGCGGAGCGCGAGGGATCGGCGAGGTATTGCTGAGAGACGAGCACGAACGGTCGCTCCGGCATCCGGCCGCGATTGATCTCGAGCTCGGCGGCGACCACCTGATCGAACGATCCGGCAGCGTGGACGGTTCCCGCCTTGCCGCACTCCTCGTTGGTCCACGGCACCCCGCCCTCGACCGCGAGGTCGACCTTGAACGCGCCCGGCCCGTGGCGGTAGCGGCGGTAGGCGCGCTCGACCCGCTTCGCCAGCCGGCCCTCGGCGATCTCGGCGACCGCGCCGGGCGCCAGGTCGAACACGACCGCGTCGGCCGTGTCCAGCTCCGAGAGCGACCGCACGCGAACCCCTGTCTCGATCCGCCCTCCGTGCTCGAGCAGCACCGCGGCGAGCGCGTCCGTGATCGAGCGCGAGCCGCCGCGGGCGACCGGCCATCCGTAGGCGTGGCAGGCGGTGATCAGGGCCGTGCCGACGGACGAGCTCATCAGCCGGTCGAGCGGGCTCAGCCCGTGCGCGGCGACGCCGCCGAAGAGCGCGCGGGTCTGGGGCTGCTTCCAGACTCGCGCCAGCGCCGTCGCCGGCATCGCGGCCGGGATGCCGAAGCGGGTCAGCCTGATCGGGTGCCTGGGGATGTGCAAGATCGGGCGAAAGAGGTCCTCCTGGAGCTGGTCGAAGTGCTCGGCCGCGCTCTGGAAGAGGCGCCGCCAGGCCAGCCCGTCCGCGCCGAGCCCGGATGCCGTTGCCTCGATCGAGCGCAGCATCACGCCGGCGCTGCCGTCGTCGAGCGGATGAGCCAGGTCGACCTCGGGCCAGCACCACTCGAGCCCGTATCGATCGAGCTCGAGCGAGCGCAAGAACGGCGAGCCCACCGCCATCGGGTGCACCGCCGAGCACTCGTCGTGGAGCACCCCGGGGACGGTCAGCTCGCTGCTGCGCGTGCCGCCGCCGATCGTCTCCGCGGCCTCGAGCACGGTGACCCGAACGCCCCCGCGCGCGAGCGCCACCGCGCAGGCCAGCCCGTTCGGGCCAGCGCCGACGACGATCGCGTCGCTCACGTGACCGGAGCGGCCTCGGTGCGCCGGGTCACCTCGACCGGGAAGTCCCACGACTCGTCGAGCCAGGGGCCCCGCGCGACCATGTCGGCGACGTCGACCAAGCCCTCCTCGATCAGGCCGGTCGCGGCATCGAAGATCCGGTACCGCTGGCGCTGGATATGCGCCGGCTGGGACTCGAGCGTGATCACCCGCAGCTCACCCGACTCGAACCGGCATCGCTCCTGCACGGCTTCGAGCAGCTGCAGGTTGTGCAGGTGGCCGTCGCCGAAGTTCCAGCCGTTGACGACCCCCGAGATCAGCTCGCCCTCGCGCACGTGGTAGGCCTCGACGTCGTCGACCGCCCTCGGCAGCAGGCCGTTGAGCGCCCGGCCGTGGCAGTGCATCGACCGGAAGGCGAGGCCCTTGGCGAGCAGCAGCTCGGCCGTCTCGCGGTCATAGACCCTGGTCAGCTGCTCGACGACGATCGCCGCGGGCTTGTCGATCGCCGTGTCGAGCTTGTGCTCCGCGTCGCTGTCCTTGCGAAACAGCCACTGGCTGGTCGCCCAGTTGCCGGCGTAGTAGCGCATCGCGGGCAGGAACGAGACCTTGTCCGGCCAGAAGTTGCCGATGATCGGGATCAGCACGCAGCTGATCAGCAGGAACGCGATCAAGAGCGGATCGTCGAGCGTCGACAGGGGCACGTCCGCGTAGTGCCCGAAGAGGAAGAGGATCCCGAAGATCATGAACAGGTTCCACTCCAGCGGGACGGCGAGCGGGAAGGTCGAGGTGATGTGGACGTGAAACAGGATCATCCCGATCACGGCGATGGTCCCGAGCGGGCCCTTGCTGGCCACGACCAGGAGGATGGGCAGGGCGAACTCCGTCGCCGTCCCCATGTGCGCCGCCAGGGCCGCGTGGCGCGAGGGGCGAAGGTCGTCGGGGTGGTTCTCGTAGAGCATCGCCTTGGCCTTGCGAGACCGGTTCCACGGCGTGTTGCTGATCATCACCGAGACGACGTAGGGGAAGTGGCGGTTGAGCTTCGACGAGGCGGCGCCCAGCCAGATGCAGAGGAAGACGAACTGCGAGGCCACGATCAGATTGGAGATCGGGAACAGGAAGACGACGAGAAGCGGACCGTAGACCTCGGGGCGCGCGGCGAGCAAGGAGACCTTGTCGCGCAGCCCGAGTAGGGCGAGAAAGCCGAGCAGCACGGCGATCGCCGTCGGGTCGAGACGGCCGGCGGCGGTCCCGGCGACGGGCTCTCCGTTGGAGAAGAGGAGATAGCCGGCGGAGGCGAGGACGCCCGCATAGAGCGCTACGTCGGCCACCGACCGCCGCGTGCCGCGCGTCAACGGGACCCTGTCGGGCCACGGGGGCAGGCGCACGGTGCCCGGGCGCAGCCAGTAGAGGATCCCGCCGATCGGCGGCAGGAAGCGGAACGTCAGCGGCATCGATCCCGCGCCGAAGCCCAGGATCTCCCAGAGCAGGGTCCAGACAGCCAGCTTCTGCCAGACGATCGGCTCGCGCCACCACTGCGCGAACTCGCTGAGGCCCCCGAGACCCGGCGTCGCCGAGATCAGCCAGATCGCCCCGATCGAGAAGAGGATCAGCT
>JBKJZF010000139.1:0-2501 GCA_046715315.1 Solirubrobacterales bacterium
CCGCAGGAGACGCCAAGCGCTTCCAGGCCGTGCCGGGCATCGGCAAACGCACCGCGGAGCGGGTGATCGTCGAACTTCGCGAGAAGGTGGCCGGCCAGCTCGAGGAGTCGGTCGCGCTCGCTGCGACCGGCGACGACGACCCGCGCTCGCTTGCTCGTGAGGGGCTGATGCATCTCGGCTACACGCTCACCGAGGCCGACAAGCTGCTCGACGGGGTCGACGGCGGGTCGGCCGAGATCCTGATCAGCTCCGCACTGCGTAAAGCGAGTCAGAAGGCCGCGTGACGATCGCCCGCGACCCGAACTTCGACCCCGACGCCAGCGGAGCGCCACCGCCCGCCGCCGAGCCCGAGCTCGCCTCGATGGCGGAGATCCGCGTCGGCGCCCCCGACGACGAGCTCGACCGCTCGCTGCGCCCGCGGACGCTGGGCGACTTCGTCAACCAGAGACAGGTGACCGGCCAGCTCGAGGTCTTCATCGAGGCGGCGAAGCGCCGGGGGGAGGCCCTCGACCACGTCCTGCTCGCCGGGCCGCCGGGCCTGGGCAAGACGTCGCTCGCCCACATCGTTGCCGCCGAGCTCGAAGTGCCGCTGGTGCACACCGCCGGCCCGGCGCTGGAGCGCAAGGGCGACATCGCCGCCTTCCTCACCGCGCTCGAGCCCGGCTCGGTGTTCTTCATCGACGAGATCCATCGCCTCAACCGGGCGATCGAGGAGACGCTGTACCCGGCGATGGAGGACCAGCGCCTGCCGGTGGTGCTTGGCCAGGGCGCCGGCGCCCGCACGGTGACGCTCGACCTCCCCCAGTTCACCCTGATCGGCGCGACCACCCGCTCAGGGCTGCTGACGACGCCGCTGCGCGACCGCTTCGGCGTCTCGCACCGCCTCGAGCACTACGAGCCCGAGGACCTAGCCCTGATCGTGCGCCGCTCCGCGGCGATTCTCGAGATCGAGATCGAGCCCGGCGGCGAGAGCGCGATCGCCGGGCGCTCGCGCGGCACGCCGCGAGTGGCGAACCGGTTGTTGAAGCGTGTTCGCGACTTCGCCGAAGTCAGGGGCCGTGGCGTGGTCACCGAGGAGATCGCGGGGGAGGCGCTGACCCTGCTCGAGGTGGACGAGGCTGGGCTCGACCGCCACGATCGGGCGATCCTGAAGACGATCGCGGTGAAGTTCTCCGGCGGGCCGGTCGGGCTCTCGACGCTCGCCGCCGCGGTCGACGAGGAGCAGGACACGATCGAGGACGTCTACGAGCCCTATCTGCTCCAGCAGGGCCTGATCAAGCGGACCCCACGCGGCCGGGTGATCACGCCTCGCGGCGCCGAGCACCTGGGGGTGGCGCTGCCCGAGGCAGCAGCAAGCCTGTTCTGAGCCGTCGCCCGGCGTCCCCGGGCGGCGAGCATGCGCCGCGCCCTCGCTAGGCTTGGAGCGTGCCCTTCTTCATCTGCCCCAACTGCGGCGACCGCGAGCTTGCGGGCGAGCGCACCGCGGGCCTCACCGCCCGCCCCCGGGGTTGCTCGAAGTGCGGTTTCGGCTTTCTCTTCGAGTTGCTCGACGACTACTACCCCGCGCCCGGAGCCGCCTTCTTCACCTGCGACGGCAGCGGCCGCCTGGTCGACATCGGCAAGGGTGGGTACGAGCTCACCGGGCTCACCGACGAGCAGGTGATCGGCCGCCCGGTGCAGGAGGTCCTGGGACTGCGCTGGCTCGACCCGGGCGACGGCGACAAGGCCGACGACACCGACGGCGATGGCAACACCGACCCGATCGAGACCACGCTCGAGTGGGGCGTGCGCTCGCTCGGCAAGCGCGTCGCCGTCCGAGCCGAGGGCGACCAGCCCGCCGAGGCGGTCGCCGACCTCTTTCCAGCCTACGACGACGACGGCGGGCTGCTGCTCGTCCTCACGCCTGAGTGACGCCCCGGCCAAGTAGGCTGGCGCCGGTGCGCCCGGGCTCAGCCGCGGGCCACGATCCCGAACGCTGATGGGAAGCCGGCGCCGAAATCTCCTGGTCCTGTTGTTCGTGGTCATCCTGACCGCGGCGTCGCTGTACGCGATCTCCGCCAAGGAGACCGTCCTCGGCCTCGACCTTCGCGGCGGCACCGAGCTCGTCTACCAGGCGAGCCCGACCCCGCAGAACCCGACGATCGAGCCCACCGACGTCGACCGCGCGATCGAGATCATCCGCGAGCGCACCGACTCGCTCGGCGTCTCTGAGCCCGAGATCGCCCGCGTCGGCGCGGACCAGATCGAGGTCGGCCTGCCCGACGTGCAGAACGCCGAGCGGGCGATCGAGCAGGTGGGGACCACGGCGCAGCTCTACCTCTACGACTTCGAGGACAACGTGATCCCGCCCGATCCGAACGTCCAGAACGCGGAGGAGCGCTCGTTCAACCGCCTTTATGACGCGGTCAAGTTCGCCGCCGAGCAAAAGCCGCCGAAGGACTGCAGCGAGTGCACGACCAGCGGCGACAGCTACTACCTGTTCGACTCGGGCTCGCTGGAGC
>JBKJZF010000140.1:0-7500 GCA_046715315.1 Solirubrobacterales bacterium
GCTCGACGCCGACCTCGCGCCGGCGAGCCGCGAGTAGCCTGCGCGCGCATGAGCGAGCCGCCGATCCTGTGGAAGCCCTCGCCGGAACGCGTCGAGCGGGCGAACCTCACCCGCTACATGCGGTGGCTGCGCGAGGAGCGCGGCGTGGAGACCGGCGACGACTACCACCGCCTGTGGCAGTGGTCGATCGACGAGCTCGAGGACTTCTGGGCGTCGATCTGGGACTTCTTCGAGGTGCGCGCCTCGCGACCGTACGCGCGGGTGCTCTCCGACCGCTCGATGCCTGGGGGCCGCTGGTTCGAGGGCGCCGAGCTGAACTACGCGGAGCACGTCTTCCGCGACCGCGTCGATGACGAGGTGGCGCTGCGCTGCGCCGCCGAGCGGCGCCAGCTGAGCGAGCTGACCTGGGGCGAGCTGCGCGGGCAGGTGGCGGCCGCGGCCGCCGGCCTGCGCGCGCTCGGAGTCGAGCCGGGAGACCGCGTCGCCGCGTATCTGCCCAACGGGCCGGAGGCGATCGTCGCCTTCCTCGCGACCGCCTCGATCGGGGCCGTCTGGTCGAGCTGCTCGCCGGACTTCGGCCCGAGCGCGGTGATCGACCGCTTCGCCCAGATCGAGCCCAAGGTGCTCGTCGCCGCCGACGGCTACAGCTACGGCGGCAAGGAGTTCGACCGCTCGGCCACGGTGCGGGCGCTGATCGAGGCGATGCCGCAGCTGGCCCGGACCGTCGTGGTCGGGCTGATGGAAGCCGAGCCCGAGGGCAAGCTGAGCGGCCCGACCTCGAGCTGGGCGCAGCTGCTCGCCTCCGGGGAGGGTTCGGAGCCGGCCTTCGAGCAGGTGCCCTTCGACCATCCTCTGTGGATCCTCTACTCATCGGGGACGACCGGCCTGCCGAAGGCGATCGTCCAGGGGCACGGGGGGATCCTGCTCGAGCACCTGAAGAAGCTCAACCTCCACCTCGACGCGCAGCAGGGAGACCGCGTCTTCTGGTTCACGACCACGGGGTGGATGATGTGGAACTTCCTCGTCTCGGCGCTGCTCACCCCGGCCTCGATCGTCCTCTACGACGGCAGCCCCGGGTTCCCCGACATGGATGTCCTCTGGGAGCTGGCAGAGCGCGCCGGGGTGACCTGTTTCGGGACCTCCGCCAGCTACGTCGCAGCCTCGATGAAGGCCGGGGTCGAGCCCTCGCAGGGCCGCGACCTCTCGCGACTGCAGGCGGTGGGATCAACCGGGTCGCCGCTGGCGCCGGAGGGCTTCGAATGGGTCTACGACCAGATCGGCGCCGACACCTGGCTGTTCTCGACCTCGGGGGGCACCGACGTCTGCACCGCGTTCGTCGGCGGCGTGCCCCTCCTGCCCGTGTACCGCGGCGAGCTCCAGGCGCGGGCGCTCGGCGCCAAGGTCGAAGCCTGGGACCCCGACGGCCGGCCGCTGGTCGGCGAGGTCGGCGAGCTGGTGATCACCGAGCCGATGCCGTCGATGCCGCTGTTCTTCTGGGGCGACGAGGACGGCTCGCGCTACCGCGAGGCCTACTTCGAGCACTACCCGGGCGTCTGGCGCCACGGCGACTGGATCGAGATCACGCCGCGCGGGACGGCGATCATCTACGGGCGCTCGGACTCGACCATCAACCGCCAGGGCGTGCGCATGGGAACCAGCGAGATCTACCGCGCGGTGCAGGCGGTGCCGGAGGTCATCGACGCCCTGGTGGTCGACATCCCGCGGCCGGGCACCGAGGGCTGGATGGCGCTGTTCGTCGTCCTGGGTGAGGGTGACGAGCTGAGCGCCGAGCTGACCGCGGAGGTCAAGCGCTCGATCCGCGAGCAGTGCTCGCCGCGCCACGTCCCCAACGAGATCTTCCGCATCGACGAGGTCCCGAGGACGCTGTCGGGGAAGGTCCTCGAGGTGCCGGTGAAGCGGATCCTGATGGGGACGCCGGCCGATCAGGCGGCGAGCCGCGACTCGCTCGCAAACCCCGAGGCGCTGGACTTCTTCGTCGAGTTGGCCGACGGGCTGGACTCGGCCTCGTAGCCTCAGCCGGAGGCGAATAGCTCGCGGGCACGCTCGCGCGTGCGCTCCACGACCTCCTCGGCGCCCTCCACCGAGCGCCCCCGCATCAGCGCTCGCCCGTCGACGACGGTGGTGTCCACCACCGCCCCCGACGCCGCGTAGACGAGGTTCGTGACGAGATCGCCCGGGGTCAGCTCCGGAGCGCCGGCCCAGATCAGCAGGAAGTCCGCGGGCGACCCGGCCTCCAGCGGCGCCCCGGCCCGGCCGCGCAGCAGCGGCGCGCGCTCGCCGGTGGCGATCGCCAGCGTCTCCGCCGCGGTGACCGCGGCGGGATCACCCGCCAACGCCTTCTGGCCGAGGGCGAACGCCTTCGCGTCGGTGAGCAGGTCGAGCGAGTTGTTGGAGCCCGGGCCGTCGGTGCCGAGGCCGACGGCGACGTGGCGCTCGCGGGCGCTGCGGTAGGGGAAGACCCCACCGACGGCGAGCTTCATGTTCGCCACCGGGTTCGTGACCACGGTCGCGCCGCGCTCGGCGACCAGCTCCAGCTCCGAGGGATCGAGGAAGACGCCGTGGGCGAGCACCGTCCCCGGCCCGAGCAGGCCGACCCCGTCCAGATACGCCGCGGGGCGCTTGCCGGTGGCGGCGATGCAGTCGTGGACCTCCTGCTCGGTCTCGGAGAGATGGATCTGGACCGGGATATCGAGCTCGGCCGCGCGCGCGGCGACCCAGCGCAGCGAGTCGGCGCTGACGCTGTAGATCGCGTGCGGCGCCAGCCCCGGCTCGGCCAGATCGCCCCCCGCCTCGACGATCCGCTCGATGCTGCGGTCGGCGTCCGAGCAGGCGCGCTCGGACTTGGCGGGGTCGGCGTCGTCGATCAGCGGTGCCGCCGCGACCGCCCGCAGGCCCGCGTCCTCGACCGCGCGGGCGGCGGCGTCCGCGTGCCAGTACATGTCCCAGAAGCGCACCGTTCCCGAGCGGATCATCTCCAGGCAGGCCAGGCGGGTCCCCCAGTAGACGTCGTCGTCGGACATCCGCTTCTCGACCGGCCAGATGTACTCGGTCAGCCACTCCATCAGCGGCAGGTCGTCGGCGTACCCGCGGAACAGGGTCATGCCGGCGTGGGTGTGGCCGTTGACGAGGCCGGCGACGAGCGCCAGGCCGGCGCCGTCGATCACGTCGTCCCCCCGGTCGGCCTCGACCCCCGGGCCGATCGCGGCGATGACCCCGCCGTCGCAGCGCAGCCCGACGCTCTCACCGTCCAGCGTCGCACCGATGACCGCGAGTCCCATGCGAGCAGCGTATGCGAGGCGGAGCCGAAGCCTCGCTCAGGCGAGCGCCGGCAGCACCGCCGCGAGCGCTTGGTCGAGCCCTCCGAGGTTGGCCTCGCGCGCGGCCTCGAGCTCGCTGATGCGCAGAGGCTCGTCGCCGACGCCGTTGGCGTAGTTGTCGACGACGCAGACCGCGGCGTAGGCCAATCCCAGCTCGCCGGCCAGCACGCACTCGGAGGCGATCGTCATCCCGATCACGTCGGCGTCGCGGGCGATCATCCGGATCTCGGCCGCCGTCTCCAGGCGCGGCCCGATCGTCTGCCAGTAGACGCCCCCGTCGACCAGCGGCGGCTCTGCCTCCTGCGCCCACGCCTGGATCACGCGCTGGCGCCAGTCGGCGTCGAACCCCGGGACGGTGTGCGCCTCCGGCCCCTCCAGCGCGGTGAGGCCGAGCTGCAGGGCGATGAAATCGTCGGGACAGACGACGCTGCCGGGCCCGAACTGCGGCTGCAGCCCGCCGACGGAGCCCACCGCCAGCACGCGGTCGCAGCCCGCGTCGAGGAGCTTGCGCAGGTTCGCCTCGTGGTCGATCCGGTGCGACAGCACGTAGCCGGCGTCCGTCCGGTGGCGGTTGAGCCGCTCCCAGTTCCCGGCCGGCGCCTCGGCGTCGCCGAGCGAGGTCCCCGCGATCAGCCCGAGGCGTCCCATCCGCCCAGATCAGGCGGGCGTGACCGGGTTTCGCCGCTGCGAGAAGTGACGGTCCTTCGACTCGGCGAAGGCGAAGCGGCGGATCAGCTCGCCGCGCAACTCGTCGGGCTCGACCACCGCATCGACGACCAGCTCCGAGGCCAAGTGCAGGATGTCGATGTCGGCCGAGTACTCCTCCCGCTTGGCGGCGATGAAGCGCTCGCGTTCGGCCTCGTCGTCGATCGCCTGGATCTGGTTGAAGAAGACGGCGTTGATCGCCGCCTCGGGCCCCATCACCGCGATCGAGGCGCTCGGCAGCGCGATGCAGCAATCGGGCTCGAAGGCGGGGCCCGCCATCGCGTAGAGCCCGGCGCCGTAGGCCTTGCGCACCACCACCGAGATCTTGGGGACGGTGGCCTCGCTGACCGCGGAGATCATCTTCGCGCCGTGACGGATGATGCCCTGGCGCTCGACCTCGGCGCCGATCATGAACCCGGGGACATCCGCGAGGAACAGCAGCGGCAGGTTGAAGGCGTTGCAGGTGGCGATGAAGCGGGCCGCCTTGTCGGCCGAGTCGACGAACAGGACCCCGCCCTTGAACTTCGGCTGGTTGGCGACAACACCAATGGCCCGCCCGTCCAGGCGCGCGTAGCCGACCACCAGCTCCTTCGCCCAGCGCGCGTGCACCTCGCAAAACGAGCCGGCGTCGGTGAGCGCGTCGACCAGCTCCTTGACGTCGAAGGGGGTCTTCTCGTCAGCCGGGACGATCTCGGACACCGAGCGCTCGGCCCCGGGGTCGGCCGGCGGCGCGGGCGGCGGCGACTCCTGCCAGTTGCCGGGCATGAAGGAGAGGTAGCGGCGGGCGATCTCGATCGCGTCGGCGTCCGTCTTCGCCAGGAAGTGGCCGCACCCGGAGACGCCGGTGTGCATCGTCGCGCCGCCCATCTCCTCCAGGCTGACCGTCTCGCCGATCACCATCTCGGCCATTCGCGGCGAACCGAGGTACATCGAGGCGTTGCCCTCCCGCATGATCACGATGTCGCAGAAGGCCGGGATGTAGGCGCCGCCGGCGGCCGACGGGCCGAACAGCAGGCAGACCTGCGGCACCCGCCCGGAGAGCCTCACCTCGTTGTGGAAGATCCTGCCGGCGCCTCGCCGTCCCGGGAACATCCGCACCTGGTCGGTGATCCTCGCTCCCGCCGAGTCGACGAGGTAGATCATCGGCAGCTCCAGCTGCAGCGCCCGCTCCTGGATCCGGAGAATCTTCTCGACGGTCTTCGGGCCCCAGGAGCCCGCCTTCACGGTCGGGTCGTTGGCCATCACCGCCACCCTGCGCCCGCCGACCAGCGCCAGCCCGGTGACGACGCCGTCGGCGCCAAGGCCCTCCTGGTCCCAGTTGGCGAGCAGGGCCTCCTCGCTGAACGACTCGGGGTCGACCAGTCGCGCCAGGCGCTCGCGCACGGGCAGCTTGCCCTGCTCGGCCGTCTTTTGGTGGTGGCGTTCGGGGCCGCCGGCATAGGCGGCGTCGAGCGCGCGCTCGAAGCTCGTTCCCTCCGTGGTCTCGCTCATCGGCTCAGCGGACCCTCTCGGTCGGGGCGGCCTCACCGTCGTCCGCGGCGGGCTCATCCGTCTCTGCCGCTGGGTCCTGATGCTGGCTTGCGGTGCCGACGAGCTCGCCGGAGAGCCGCTTCATGTCCGCGAGCACCGCGTCGCGGCGCTGTTCGAGGTCGGCGATCAGCTTCTCGGTGTCCGAGCGCCTGCGGGCGGCCTCCTCGACGATCTGCTCGCCGCGTTGCTCGGCCTTGAGGCGAGTCTCCTCGGCCGCCTCGTCCGCCGCGCGCCGGGTGGTGATCGCGTACTCGTCGGCGTCCTCGCGCGCCGTCGCCGCCTCGGCGTTGGCCTCGTTGCGGGCGCGCGCGGCGTAGGCGTCGGCCTCCCCGCGCGTCTCGCTCGCGTGCTCGTCGGCCTCGATGTGGGTGCGCTCGGAATGGGTGTCGGCCTCGGCACGCACACCGCTGGCGTAGCGGTCGGCCGCCACGCGCAGCTCGTCTGCCTCGCGGTCGGCCTCGGCCCGCAGGCCCGCGGCGACGTCGTGGGCGTCGGTGAGGATCTTTGAGGTCTCCTTGCCGATCCGTTCGAGCTCGGTGCGGACGACCTCGCTGCGGGCGTCGTCCTCTCCCCCAGTCTCCAGCCAGTCGGCCACCTGGACCAGGAAGTGGTCGACCTGACGCTTCTCGTAGCCCCGGCGGGCGACGGTGAAGGTCGCCGTCCTGATGCGCTCGATCGAATCCCTGTCCATGCTCGCTCCTCTCGTTCGAGGATGGTTTAGCGAATTGCGCCGGCCGGTGCGGGCGGGGCCGACCGGGCGGGGGTCAACCCGGCTCGATCGGCACGGGCTTGTCGCCCGAGTAGTCATAGAAGCCCCGCCCGGACTTGCGCCCGTAGTGGCCGGCGTCCACCAGCTTGGTCAGGGTCGCCGGGGCCGCGAATCGCTCCTCGCCGTAGGCGTCGTGCATGACGTCGGCGATCGACGCCAGCGTGTCCAGCCCGACGAAGTCCGACAGCGTCAGCGGCCCCATCGGGTGGCTGGCGCCGGCGATCATCCCGCGGTCGATGTCCTCGATCGACCCCACGCCCTGTTCGTGGGCGCGGATCGCGTCCAGCATGTAGGGGACGAGCAGCCGGTTGACGATGAAGCCGCGGTTGTCGCGGGCGGCGACGGTGGTCTTGCCGAGCGCCTCGCCGAGGTCGAAGCCGAGCTTGACGGTGTCGTCGTCGGTCTCCCCCGCACGGACCACCTCGAGCAGCGGCATCACCTGTGCGGGATTGAAGAAGTGGAGCCCCAGGAACCGCTCTGGGCGAGAGGTCACGGCCGCCTGGTCGGCGACCGACAGCGACGAGGTGTTGGTGGCGAAGCGCGCGTCATCCTTGACGATCGAGTCAAGCTGGCGCCACAGCTCGAGCTTGGCGTCGAGGTCCTCGGTGATCGCCTCGATCACGAGATCGCAGTCGGCGAGATCGGCGTGGTCAGTGGTCGCCTGCAGGCGCGCCTGGATGGCGTCGGCGTCGCCCTGCTCGAGCCTCCCCTTGTCGACGGCGCGGCCGAGTTGCTTTTCGATCTTGCCGAACCCCTTTTCGAGCCGCTCATCGTCGACGTCGCAGACGACGACGTCCCAGCCGGCCTGGGCGCAGATCTGCGCGATCCCGTGGCCCATCAGGCCACAGCCGACCACCCCCACCTTCTTCAGCTCCATCAGCCCGTCGCGGCCCCGAGCCGGGCCGCCATCGCCTCGGCGAGCGCGTGCATGCCGCTCATCGGGCGAACCATCACCATCATCTCCGAGATCAGGCCGTCGGCGGAGAAGTGCAGCACGTCGACCCCGTCGAGCTCGCGATCGCCGACTCGCGCCTTGAACAGGAGGACGGCGACGTCGCCGTCCTCGACCTGCTCGACGTAGCGGAAGTCCTCGAAGATCTGGACGACCGCCGTCAGCAGGGCCCGCAGCTCCTCCCGGCCCTCGTAGGGCTTGAACAC
>JBKJZF010000141.1:0-5202 GCA_046715315.1 Solirubrobacterales bacterium
CTGCGGATCAGTTCACCGGGCGAGGTGTCGACGAAGATCGCGACGATCGGCAGCGTCAGGAAGGCCAGCACGACGCACAGCGCGACGAACAGCAGCGCGCCAAAGGCCGCCCTGCGCCTCAACTTGACGGCGGCTTGAAGCCGGCTTCCTCTCAAGCGCGCATTGCAAAGATCGCGCAGCTTTCGGCGGAAAATCCTGCTGACGTCGAACAGGGCTCGGGTATTACCTCGGCCGGCTCTCGGGGGACAACGAGTCTGCTTTGACCGGCGGACACCGACGGCCAGAGGCGGCGCGCGGGCCGACCGGCCTCTCGGCCGTTTCAGCGGCGGAGTCCGGGTCCCCCTGCAACGCGACAGCACGCGTCGGTGCGCGGCCACGCACAGAAGTCCGCGTGCCATGAGCCCTTTGCTCACACACGGACCTCTTGCGTATAGACACGCGGACTTGAAGGGCGGAGCAGGATTCCCATGTTGCCCAACGACAGAACTCGCTCATGTGCAGGGAAGTCATGCCGGAGGCAGGACTCGAACCTGCGACACGCGGATTATGATTCCGCTGCTCTAACCAGCTGAGCTACTCCGGCGGGGGCCAAAGAGTAGAAGACCAGCGCGCGGACCTACGGGCGCGGTTGGGACGGGAGGGCCCGTATTACGGGCCCTGGCGTCCCAACCATCTAGGCGTCGGCGTCGGCGGCCGCCCCGAGTTGCGCCGCGAGATCGCCCTGCAGCGGCCCGTAGTGGCCCGGCAGGCAGATCGCCGGGCCCATCGCCGCGAGCTTTCCGATCGAGTCCCGGGCCGCGTCGGTGGACCAGTTGAAGGCCGGGTGGGGGACACGCGGGCGGCCGGGGCGCGGCAGGTCGGGGTCGAACAGCGCGAAGCAGTCGTTGGTGATCGCCACCCGGTCGCGTTCGCGCCACAGGCCGATGCATCCCGGGCCGTGGCCGGGGAGGTGGAGGACCTCGAACTCGCCGACCCGATCCCCCTCGGCGAGCGTGTCGGTGATCTGCACCGGGCCTCCGTCCCAGGAGCGCATCAGCCGGGGGGTGAGCAGGCGGGTCGGAAGCGAGAGCTTTCCGTAGTCGAAGTAGTGGGCGCCGCTATCTCCCTCGGCGTCGGCGCGCTCGTCGGCGTGGCAGTGGATCGGGGCGCCGATCTCGTTGGCCCCGCCGCGGTGGTCGGCGTGGGCGTTGCCCAGGACCACCCTGGTCGCCCCGCCCGTCTCGGCGGCGGCGCGGCGCAGCGCCGGGCCCATCGAGCGGATCCCGGCGTCGAAGATCGCCACCCCGTCGCCATCGGGGACGAGATATGAGTTCACCCTCAGGGGAAACCCTCCGGTGATCCTCCAAACGCCGTCTGCGACCTGCTTCATCAGCCTGACCCTAACCGCGTGCGCCCGCCGGGGATAGCCTGCGGCTGATGCCGACCCTGCTCGCCGTGCCGAACGTCTCCGAGGGCCGCGATCAGCCGCTGGTCGATCGCGTCAGCGGCCAGTTCGCCACCGGCGCGGACCTGCTCGACTCGCACTCCGACACCGTCCACAACCGCACCGTGCTGACCCTCGCCGCGGCTTCCGGGCGCCTGGGCGAGTCCCTCGCCCGCGGCGCCGGCGCCTGCACGGTCTCGATCGACATGCGCCGCCACGAGGGGGCTCATCCGTGCGTCGGGGCGCTCGACGTCTGCCCGGTCGTCTGGCTCGACCGCGGCGATCGCGACGCCGCGCGCGAGGAGGCGCTGGCCGTCGCCCGGGCGCTCTCCGGCGAGGGGATCCCGGTCTTCCTCTACGGCGAGCTGGCGAGTGATGACGAGCGCCGCGAGCGGGCGTACTTCCGCGCGGGGGGCTTGGCGAGGCTGCGCCAGCGGATGGCCGCGGGCGAGCTTCGTCCCGACCTCGGGCCGGACAAGCCGCACCCCTCCGCCGGGGCGACCCTGATCACGGCACGAGCGCCGCTCGCCGCCTTCAACGTCGTCCTCGAGGGCGCCGACATCGAGTTGGGCCGCGGGATCGCGGCCCGGCTGCGCGAATCGGGCGGTGGGCCGCCGGGCGTGCGGGCGCTTGCGATCGACCTCGGCGACGCCGGGATCCAGATCTCTACCAACGTCCACGACCCGGTCGCGGTGCCGCTGGCGGCCGTGGTCGAGCGGATCCGCGAGCTGGGCGAGCCCGGTGGGGCGCGCCCGGTGAGCGGCGAGCTGATCGGCCTCGCGCCCGAGGCGGCGCTCGAGGGTTACCCCGCCGACGTGCCGATCGCGGACTTCGACCCGGAGCGGTACCTGATCGAGCGGCGCCTGTCCCGATAGATTCTCAGCATGGCCCAGACGAAGAAGAAGCGTCGCCGCAAGCATCGCGGCACCCAGGGCGGGGCGATCGACCGCCGCTCGCGGCCTCGCAACCGCGAGCAGGCCCGCTCGCAGGCCCGCCGGCAGGTGACCGATCGCCGCGACGTCCGCCCGACCTGGCGCAGCGCGACGAACAGGGCGCTGATCGCCGCCGCCGTCTTCTTCGCGCTGCTGGTTCTGCTCTTCGGCCAGACCGTGCTGCAGGCGCTGCCGCTGGCCGTGTTCATGCTCGCCTTCTACATCCCGATGGGCTACGGGATCGACACTATCCTCTACAACCGCCGGCAGCGAGCGAAGCAGCGCGCCAAGCAGGCGCGCCAGCAGCAGTAGCCGTGGACGTTCGCTCCCTGACCGTCGGTCAGGTCGCCGAGAACTGTTACGTGCTGCGCCGCGACGGCTCGGACCGCGGCCTGATCGTCGACCCCGGCGAGGAGGCCGAACGCATCCTCGCGACGGTCGAGGAGATGGGGATCGGCGTCGACGCGATCCTGCTCACCCACACCCACTTCGACCACATCGGCGCGGTCGCCCCGGTGGCGAGGGCCACGGGCGCCCCCGTCTACTGCCCCGAGCTGGAGGTGCCGGTGCTGGCCGACATCATGGCCTTCGTCCCCTGGCCGGGCTTCGGCCCCTACGAGAGCTACGACGCCGATGAGACCGTCGCCGGCGGCGAGCGCCTGGAGCTGGCCGGGATGGAGATCGACGTGGTCTTCACCCCGGGCCACAGCCCCGGTCACGTCACCTACGGGGTCCGCGAAGAGCAGGCGCTGTTCTCGGGCGACGTCCTCTTCCAGGGATCGGTGGGGCGAACCGACCTACCGGGGGGCGACTGGGAGACGCTGCTTGCCAGCATCCGCGGGCTGGTCGAGGAGTTCCCCGCCGAGACCACCGTCTATCCGGGCCACATGGGCATCACCACCCTCGGGGCGGAGCGGGCGTCGAACCCGTTCCTCGCCGAGCTGGCGCGCTGAGCCGGGGTCGTCGCGCCGTGGCCGCAAGCTTTCAGGCCTCCAAGGGCACCTTCGACGTGCTGCCGCCCGAGTCGGGGATGCGGGCGCGCCTTTACGTGGCCGCGGCCGAGCATCTCGGGCGCGCCGGCTATGGCCGGATCGAGACCCCGATCTTCGAGGACACCGAGCTCTTCACCAGGGGCGTGGGCGCCACCACCGACATCGTCCGCAAGGAGATGTTCACCTTCTCCGACCAGGGCGGGCGCGGCCTGACGCTGCGCCCTGAGGGCACCGCGCCGGTCTGCCGCGCCTACGTCGAGCACGGCATGCAGCAGCTCGCCCAGCCGGTGAAGCTGTGGTACTGGGGGGCGTTCTTTCGCCACGAGCGCCCCCAGGCCGGCCGCTTCCGCCAGTTCCACCAGCTCGGCGCCGAGGCGATCGGCTCGGACTCGCCGCTGGTCGACGTCGAGATCATCGTCCTGCTCAACGACCTCCTGCACGCCCTCGCGGTGCCGTCGCTGCGCCTGCGCCTCGGCAACCTCGGCTCTGCGCAGGCGCGCCGCGGCTACCGGACCGAGCTCCAGGCCTACCTGCGAAAGCACGAGGGCGAGCTCGCCAAGGGCGTGCTGGAGCGGATCGACCACAACCCGCTGCGAGCCTTCGACGCCAAGGACGAGGGCACCCGGGCGGTGATGGCGGGCGCGCCGACGATGCTCGACCGCCTCGAGGGCGAGGACGCCGAGCACTTCCAGGAGGTGCGCTCGCTGCTCGATCGGGCCGGCGTCCACTACGAGCTCGACGGCGCCCTCGTCCGCGGGCTCGACTACTACAGCCGCACGGTCTTCTCCTTCGAATGCGAGCGCCTGGGTGCGCAGTCCGAGGTCGCCGGCGGCGGCCGCTACGACGGCCTGGTCGAGCTCCTGGGTGGCCCCCCGACACCGGCCGTGGGCTGGGCCTGCGGGATCGAGCGCCTGCTTCTCGCCCTCGACGAGCACGGCGCCTCGCCGCCGGTCAGCGTCTTCGTCGCCGCGCCCGAGGCCCAGCGCGAGACCGCGCTCGGCCTCGTCCTGGAGCTGCGGCGCGCCGGGATTGCCGCCGACCTCGACCTCGCCGGCCGCGGCTTCAAGGGGCAGATGAAGCAGGCCGACCGTTCCGGCGCCCAGGTGACGGTGATCCTCGACGAGGAGGGCGCCGCGATCGCCCGCGACATGGAGACCGGCGACCAGCGTCCGGTCGACCTCACCACCCTGGCCGAGGAGCTCGGATGAGCGAGCTGCCGGCGCTGAGCCCGAACTCGTACCGCGACACCTGGTGCGGCCAGGTGCTGGCCGACCAGGTCGACTCCACCATCCGCGTCGCAGGCTGGGTGCACCGCCGCCGCGACCACGGCGGGCTGATCTTCATCGACCTGCGCGATCGCACCGGCCTGGTGCAGCTGGTCTTCAACCCTGACGTCGCCGGCTCCGCCCAGGAGCTGGGCCACCGCCTGCGCGCCGAGGACATCGTCAGCGTCTCCGGCGAGGTCGTCCGTCGCAGCCCGGAGACCGTCAACGCCGAATTGCCGACGGGCGAGTTCGAGCTCCGCGTCGCCGAGGCCGAGCTGCTCGCCGACGCCGAGACGCCGCCGTTCGAGATCGAGGGCTACTCGGGCGAGGTCGGCGAGGAGGTGCGCCTGCGCTACCGCTACCTTGACCTGCGCCGCGAGCGCATGCGCGATGCGCTGACGCTGCGCCACGCCGTCACCCGCGAGATCCGCGCCTTCCTCGACGGCGAGGGCTTCCTCGACATCGAGACGCCGGTGCTGACCCGCTCGACCCCCGAGGGCGCCCGTGACTTCCTCGTCCCCAGCCGCCTTCAACGGGGCTCCTGTTACGCGCTCCCGCAGTCGCCCCAGCTCTTCAAGCAGATGCTGATG